>JAEZJK010000020.1 GCA_023415835.1 Bacillota bacterium | reverse complement strand
CCGCTTTGGTCAATTCTTGCAGGTATTCCTTGGTTATTTTTTCGATTAACTTTCGCTGGCTTGGGTCCGCCTTCTCGATTCGCTTATTGAAATAACCGGTAAACAATCCCGAGAAGTGAAACAGGCGCAACGGTTTCTCATTTACCGTATATTCTCCGTTCTCAGCTAAGGTAAGAATTCTTTCAGGGAAATTCCAAGGGCCAACATTATAGCCCGGATCTTTTTGAACATAAAAGTCAAACAGCCCTGAAGCGAGATCAAGCCATTTCTGCTCATTCCAGACGCCTTTTTTAAGGTCTTTATAACAATATTTCAAAAGGATATCAGCCCACCAACGTAAAAACCGGTCGGAACCATTACCTCTTTTGATTGCAAACAGTCCGGTATTAAATATGCCACTCTCCTGAACTATTCCCAAATGATAGAATGGGTCTTTCTTATTAAAACCGATGAAATGCGGGGAAACCATTATTTCATTGCTTTCCAAAGGCTTCATTAATTCAGGGAATGGCCCGAATACTTTGGTATCAGAATCGAGGAAAATGAAATAGTCATGTTTTTGATAGGCTTTCAATAAATAGATTAAGAGCTGAGCTTTACAAGCGTTAGCGCCCTCGAATTGATTATATTGAAAAATAAAGCGATAAAAATTGGAAAAGCCCAAATTTTTAGCCAGAATAACTTCATCGAAATAAGCATTTAAACCCCCGGCGGTTTTCGGTATTTTTTCTTCAACCAGACAGACGATGACTTTACCACCGGGCATCTGCTTTTTAACCGACAACGCCATTGTCATGGCCCGGGGTAAATAGCTGGCAGTCGCAACCGTTGTAAAGATAACTCCTTTTTGGTCTGTTAATAACAATTATTTCATCTCCTAATCCATTTAATATCTATATTCAAAAAACGGTGGAGAGAACAATGTCTTTTCCCATTACCAACTCTATTCCTCGAAATAGAAACGCAGATGCACTAGAACACATCTGCGTTCATTATCCCGGAAAACAATTAAAATGGGCCGGAGCCTTCTCCCTTTTATCACCCTAAACTTTAATGTTTCCCGGCAATACTCTTTCTAATTGTTTCGGTCAAAACATCGATCTCTTCCTTGGTATTATAAATCCCTAAGGATACCCGGATGGTACCCTCAATCCCGTAATGTTGCATCAGCGGTTGAGCGCAGTGGTGCCCTACACGGGTTGCGATACCCCGCCGATCCAGATCCCGGGCCAAATCTTCCTGTGAAATGCCGTCAATTAAAAAGGAAATTACGCCGGTTTTAAATTGGGGTGTCCCGATAAGGCGCAACCCCCGAATTTTTGTGAGTTCAGCTATAGCATATCCGGTGAGCGCTGTTTCGTAACGTTCGATCTGGGCGAAGCCGATTTTTTGGAGATAGTCAATTGCCGCGCCTAAGCCCACGGCGTCGGCGATGTTTCCGGTTCCGGCCTCGAATTTGTGAGGCAGTGTATTATAAGTCGTTTCCTCAAAGGTTACCTTTTTAATCATATTGCCCCCGCCTTGCCAGGGAGGCATTGCTTCGAGCAATCCCTTTTTACCGTAAAGCACCCCGATTCCGGTGGGGCCATAGGCCTTATGGCCGGAAAAAGCATAAAAATCAGCATCCAATTCCCGGAGATTCACCGGTAAATGAGGGACGGACTGTGCACCGTCAACCAATACGCAAGCTCCGTAATGATGAGCCATTTCAATCATCATCCGTACCGGGTTGATTGTCCCCAGGACATTGGATACATGGGTTATTGCTACCATTCGGGTCCGCCGCGATAACATTTTTTCATATTCATCCAAGTTTAGTTCGCCCCGTTCGGTGATGGGGATGACCCGGATTATAGCGCCGGTAGCCTCCCGCAACAATTGCCAAGGCACAATATTGGAATGATGCTCCATGGCCGTGAGGAGTATCTCATCCCCTTTTCCCAAGGCCATCCTACCGTAAGTTTGAGCCACCAAATTGATGGCTTCGGTGGTTCCCCGTAGAAAAATAACTTCCGCCGCAGAGGCAGCGCCCAGGAAATGTTGGACTTTTTCCCGGGCGGTTTCATAGGCATTGGTGGCTTTCGCAGCCAGGGTATGGGCGCCGCGATGGACATTGGAATTGACCTCGCCGTAAAACTGGTTCAAAGCATCCAAGACCGCTTGCGGTTTTTGAGTGGTGGCGGCATTATCAAACCAAATAAGGGGATGGCCGTTTACTTTTTGTTGGAGAATGGGAAAATCCTTACGGAGCCCTTGAACTTCAATATTTGAAGCCTCTGGTTGGCTTGGTAATAGTACCCCATCCCGGATCAAAGGTTTCATAAAATAATACCAACCGGGAGGATTAGAATCGGGTTTGCCACCGGGATCCGATTTTGACAAATCCATGGTATCTGGCTGGATAAGGTTTACCGGGGTACTCTCAGCAAACCGGCTGTCAAGGCTAAGGACATTTCCGCCAATTTCATCAGGGGCTGTCGCGGAACCTAAAATTTCATGATATAAGGCATTAGCCAGTTGGTTCACGGATTCTAAATTAAGCGTAGTCATAATAAGAACCCACCTCAACATTTTCCAACATTCCCACTGCGTCATCAGTTAAGACGGCCAGTGAGAAATAGAGGCTCATCACATAATGGGTAATCCCCTTATTGTCAATCCCGCTAAATTTCACTGCTAAGCTGGGCCGGTATTGTTCATCTGGAATTCCCGGCTGATGTAACCCAATAACCCCTTGCTCCGGTTCGCCGACTCTCATCAGCAAGATATTGGTGATTCCGGAATTCGTCTCCGGAACAGATCTGCCGTTTATCAACAGCTTATCGCTGGGGACTAACGGCACACCCCGCCAGGTCATGAATGGCGATCCGTACAAATTGACCGTAGCCGGTGGGACGCCGCGCCGGGTACATTCCCGTCCGAAAGCCGCGATTGCCCGGGGATGGGCTAAAAAGAACGCCGGCTTTTTCCAAACCCGGGAGAGCAATTCATCCATGTCATCCGGGGTCGGGGACCCTTTCCTGGTCGCTAGCCGCATTTTGGGGGGCACCGAATGAATCAAACCAAAGTCTTTATTATTAATCAGCTCCCATTCCTGTTGTTCGGAGATAGCTTCAACCGTCAGTCGCATCTGTTGTTGGAGTTGATTGATTGGTACGTTGTAGATATCGGAGACTGTAGTATTGATCCTCAGAATGGTTTGAATCACGCTTAACGAAATCTCTTGAGGTTTTTCAGTATAATCCGCAAAGGTCCGGGGCAAGTCGTTCTCACCGTTTGGGCAGGATATCAGATCAACTAACTTTTCGCCGCATTCACCCCTCCGGTGGCTGGAACACCCGTTTAACACTGCTTCATTTGAGGGTTGGCTTTTTCGATCCGAATCTTCGGGACACTTTTTAATTCTATTAAGTCGGTAGACGCCTGTTTTTACCGGCATCCAAGGTAAAAAAGCAAGTAACCACCGTGGGGTAATTGTTTCCATCATTGGGACTGATATGGTAACATCGGAAAGGTGCCGGGCAACCCCTGGTTTCAAGCTTAATTGGCTGATATTACTAATTTGATCCACTAAATCACCTTATTTCTATGCTTATTTATTGGAAATCATAAGTTTTTCGCCAAACATCCTATGGCATAAAATAAGAAACAAATTTTAGGATCGTTCATGCCATTCGGCAGTCTTCACCTCTATTGTCGTTATTATTTTATGTAGCGCCAATAGAGTGGTGAGAACGCCAAAGGCCTGATTTTAAGGTTTAGACGGTTATTGGTAAAGTTATTTGATCTACCTCACTGGCCCGTTATCAATTGTAAATAATCGAAAAATTAGGATTAAAGGGGGAAGTATGAAGTAATGGGTGAATATTCGACCTTTGGCTTCTTTTCATCCTTTCGGCTCCCGGGATGAGATCGGAGGGCTATTTTTGAGCCATTAACGGTAAAAAATACAGATGCGTTCAAGCACCTGCATTCAATTTATTAATAGGCTCTGTTTTCAATAATGGTTGATCTTGATATCCAAAAAGTAAGAGGTTCTGTCCGCCGCGGGCTAAACGAACAGAGCTTATTAATAAATTGTAGCTACTAATCATTAACTTTTGGGAGTAGTTTTTAAATAAACAATAACTATCTAGAAAATGCTACGATGCTTGTCGATCCACGTCAACCCCATTTTCATAATATCACGTGGGTCAATTGGAAATTGACGTGGATGACTAATTACTCTTAATGAAGAAGTAAAAAGACCGGTCATTCCGGCCGGTCTATTCTTTACTTTTTAATCTCTCCACTTTTCTCAACCTTCTCCCGGAGTAACCGGCGTAACACTTTCCCCACCGAATTACGGGGCAGTTCGTTGATGAACTCAATTTTATGAGGCACCTTAAATTTGGAGAGATGTTCAGCGCAGTATTGGCGCAACTCTTTCTCAGTGGTTGCGGCGGTCTCCTTTAAAACCACGTAAGCCTCGGGGACTTCGCCGCGGAGTGGGTGCGGAACGCCAATAGCGGCCACTTCCTTAACAGCGGGATGGGCGTATAATAAATCCTCAATCTCCCGCGGGTATATTTTTTCGCCCCCCATAATGATCATGTCCTTCAATCGGTCGGCAATAAAAACATAGCCGTCCTCATCCAGGCTGCCCAAATCCCCGGTACGTAACCACCCATCCTTTAACACCAAGGCAGTTTCTTCGGGTTGCTCCCAGTAACCTTGCATCACTTGCGGGCCTTTCACCAGGATCTCCCCCACTATGCCCGGTTCGGTAATCTCGGTACCGGTTTGTGGGTCAACGATTTTAACATCTGTATCCGGAACCGGAATGCCTGCGCTACCGTATTTCACCCGGCCATAAATCGGAGTTAGCGCCACAGCCGGGGAACACTCCGAAAGTCCATATCCTTCCCGCAACTTGCCTCCGGTTATTTTTTCAAATTTCTCATGGATCGCTACCGAGATCGGAGCGGAACCGCACATGCAAGCCTCGATTGAACTCAAGTCGTAATTATGGCCCTCGCGCATCGCAATAGCGCTGTACATGGCCGGGACGCCCATAAACAGGTTTGGTTTATATTTATCGATCAAACGCATTAGTTCGTTGAGATCGAATTTAGAAAGGATCAAGATTGAAGACCCGCTGAGTATGGCGTGGTTCATCGTAGTGCTCATGGCATAGATATGAAACATCGGAATAACGCAGACAAATTTTCCTTGCCCATCCTGATAGACATTTTTAAACCAATAGCGGAATTGAGTGGCGTTTACCACCAAATTTCTATGGGTTAGGATGGCGCCTTTATAAATCCCGGTCGTCCCACCGGTATACTGCAGATTGGCGATAGAGTTAGGGGTAATTTTTACTTGAGGATCAGCAGCGGGATGTTGAAATAATACGCCTTCGAGTTTGATTGCGTCGGCTGGCGCTTCATATTGATGGTCTTTCTTAAAAGGGATCCGAATATCGGTTACAATAACTTTTAAATCTTTAATTTTGAGAGATTCTATTATCGGCATGTTTTCAATACCGGTTACAATCAACTGCATGCCACTGTTCTTGATAATATAAGCCAAATCATTCCCGGTGAAATGAGGGTTAATCGGGACCGCGATCGCCCCGGCGCGCAAGATTCCAAAATAAGAGAAAACGAACTGTGGCGAGTTGAGCAGTTGCAGCCCCACCCGATCCCCTGGTTTAATACCTAACCCAACTAATAAGTTTGCCATCCGGGATACCAGATCGTCAAGTTCTTGATAAGTCCATTGCCGATCCAAATAGATCATCGAAGTCTGACTCCCAAATCTGGTTGTAGAATTATGAAGCACCTCTGATAGAGTTATGGATGGATACTCAATCTGAGACTGGATCCCCGGCTCATAATCTTTGAGCCATTTCTTATGCTGCACAATAATTCCCCTTTCGATTATAAGACATTAAAAATAACTAAACAAATTTCGTTAAAAGATACTTTTTTCCTGCAACCAAACTGAAGTAGTTTACTCCAAATTATCAATTTAACGCCATTGCATCTTAAATATGTATCAGATGCCAAGAAAATGGGAGCTTGCCTATATTTCTCCGCGCCTTGCCGGCCCTGCGGGAGAATTAAAAATAACGAACCACGAAACACACGGGTCTCACGAAAAGGGAATTGGATTTTCGTGTTATTCAGTATGTTTCGTGGTTTTTTCAAAAACCGTTTCCTTTACAACAACCTTATCATTGATTCATTGGTTCAATCCGGTAGCTTTTCAGTACCGCGCTCTGTAAGCAAGACCGTATATTGAGTTTCCGGGTCATTCACTCGTAAATCCTCGGTAACAAGGCTAACCCACCTTGGAATCAACATCTTTACTGCCAGATCAACCTCCTCTTCGGTAGGCAACCGGTTAGGGCCTTCGATTTGTATGGCCCAACTCCCATGCAAAGTTCCGGCAACAATCATACACTTTCCCAGTTGATAACGGCTGGCGGTTTCGTTCACTTTCCCCAAAGCAATCATCATTTCCATTATCAGCCCTCCCTGGTTTTTAGTTGACTTCCTTATGCGCGGAAACTGAAAACTAAGAAACCGGAACGAGAACTTTTGGAAACTGTTATTGTGAGTTTCCGGAACAATTTTTTACTTAAAACCGGAAACCCTACATATATATGGAGAAAAATAAAGCTAGCACCCAGCAACTTCCTTTTATGAAGATCAGGACTAGCAATAAAACAAATATTTGATTCAATATATTTATCGGCATCTCAAACAAAATATATTAGGTTAATCAGATAAAATGCCAAATCTTAACCGGCCATCGCTATCCATATTAACGACCACGAACCATAGGTCACCTATATTCATTAAAATAAGAGTCCCAGGCTTAGCTTTGCGCTATGCATCATCGCTAATGTCTCTTGTCCGATATCATATTACCGGGGACGAACCTGAAGCCCCACTTGTGTTAATCCGGAGCTTCTGATCAAATCCAGCAACTTGATAACCCATTCGTATTTGCAATCCTGGTCGGCTTTGACCATGATTAATTCGTCGCCACGACATTTGTTTTTGAGATATTCCAGCAATTCTTCAGGTTGCATCCTTTTCCCCGATAAAATAATTTGATTATCTTTGGTCAAGCCAACTTCAAATCCATCCGCGGCCTTATTGGAGACGCTTGACGAGGCGGCGGGGAGTTGGATCTTCATTTGCCCTTGTTTGGCTGCAAATACCGTTGTAAACATAAAAAAAGCGATCAAGGTAATCAACACATCGATTAAGTTGATGATCTCCACTTTTGGTTCAGGCAACGGCGGCGGTTTAACCGTCAGTTTCATCTGCAGGTCCCTCCTGAAGCGCATTCTGATAATCGAAATAATAGAGATCCAAACGGGCCGTAAAATAATTATAGAAAATAGTGGCGATCACTGTTATGATCAGCCCGGCGGCGGTTGTTATTAGGGCTTCACTAATCCCCAGGCTCATTTCAGCCGGATCTTGAATGGTCATCTTGTTTCCCAATAGGTTGAAACAACGCATTAAACCGGTGACCGTGCCCAACAACCCCAACATAGGCGAGATCACAATGATGGTATGTAAGGTCGCCAGGCGTTGGCGGAGCTTTTTAATGACTTCCGCCGGTTCTGTGTATTCTACCAACGGGGTTTTTGCCAACTTAGCAAACAGCCAAAACCTTTCGATGACAATGGCCACCATCAACACCGAACAGGCCGCTAATGGAATCATAAATACCCCGCCCTCAATTATCCAACGCATCTTGATCACTCCAGCATAAATTTAACCCTGACCCGTACCTGCCAGGCGATAGCTACTCCATTTTTTAAGGCCGGCCGGTAGCGCCATTGTTTGACCGCTTTTACAGCGGCCATGTCCAATAATTCATAACCCGAAGACTGGATAATAGTCGCTTCCCCAACCTTTCCGTCCGCTTGGATCAATATTTTTAATACGGTAACACCTTCCCAGTTGTTTTGCCGGGCTTTTAAAGGATACTCCGGTTTCAGGCCGCGGATCTTAACCGGCAATCGATCCGATTGACTATCCTCCAGGCTTTGTGGGTTAACGGCTGGAGCAATTATCTCGTTCTCCGTCAACCCACTCGATTGGAGGTTAGGGGAACCTTCCCCAACCTCGTATCCATATGGCTCCGTTTTAAGAATCTCTGTTTTAATCTTTTCACTATCGGTTAAAAGGTTGGATGAAGTTTTCTCCACCACGTCTAAACCCGTTATCCGTTCCCGGTGGACTTTTAATAATGGCTGTTCCAGCCTAACGTCGGTTTTACTTTGGCTGTCATTTCCGGTAGATCTTTCCTTTAAAAGGATCGGCGTTTCCGAAGGAAAATCCGAATCAAGCGCTGCTATGATCAATGGCAAATTCTTATGCGCCGTACGGAGACTATCCGAACGATCCGGAACTAACTCCAATCCCACGAAGAGTAATAAATGAAAGAGCACGGATCCAATCAGAGACTTCTTAAACATGGAAACCCCTAAAAACTGTAAGTAACGGATAGCTTAAATTCTCTTTCCGATATCGGGTAACCGTAATATATGGCATGCTTTTCATCCATTAAATTATTAATGGAAAATTTATAGGTAATCGCATCATTAAAAACATAAGCCAAATTCCAATTTAAAACATCATAGTCTTTCATTTCGACAGATTGATATGGGTATGTAGAGTAATCTTTCTGTTTGGAACGATCCCAAACATATTCCCAACTCAGATTGGAACAAAAAGCGGCGTATTTAAAATTCAGTCCCAAAGCCAGTTTGTTTTTGCCAAAAGTATCGTCTTCGCTATAACCGGTACTTGAATCCCACGTCTCCTTATCCACCCGGCTATATTTGACCGTCGAATTAAATAATTCGCTCCATTTGTTTTTCCACGTCAGATTTAACCCGGCGACCTTCATTTTATCGAAATTTTCGGGTGAAGCGCTTGAGGTTCCATATACCCAGTCAATACCATCGGTTAAATCAGACCGATATAGGTTGAGGCTTAGCGAATGCCGGTTTTGAACCCATTCGCCGGTTATATCGTAGCGTTCTCCTTTTTCCGGCTTTAAATTTGGGTTGCCGGAATAAGTATATCCATAGTAAGCATATGAAGTATATAAATCGGAAATGGTCGGCGCCCGGAATGATTTGCCATAACCGAATTTGACACTGATATTCTTCGTTGCCAAATAAATCAGGCTGACTTTGGGACAAACAGGTGAACTGTAATCGGAACCGGTGTCCCAACGCAATCCAGAAATCAACTTCCACCGCTCATTTAAATTTAGGCTGTCCTGAGCGTAAAATCCGGCATTGTTTAGATTGTGGTTCCCATAAAGCGTACTATCGGTACTTGAGTCTAAAAAACTGATTCCCAATAATAATTCATGTTTTCCCAAAGCATATAAGCCAGCGGCGTCAATTCCATAATTGGTATAATCATATTCTTCTTCGCTAGCCGATGATTCGCTATAAGCGGCTTCTTTCCAATAATTACCATGGATCTTATACTCCCATAAGCCTTCCATTATAAATCTTTTACCGTTTAGACTAATCGAATGAATTTCATCACTTTGATCATCTTTCAAGGTAGGAGAATACTCTGTTCCCGGCAATCCATTCTTTTTAATCGTGGATTGTACATATAAAGAAAGAACCTTATCTTTTTCTTGAATAAAATCATATTGATACATAAAAAAGTAATTATCAGTTTTCGAGTTTTCCCTGAAACCATTATCCATGCTGCCCCCAAACGCCAACCCATACATTTCCTGCCGGATCGTAACCGCCGCATGTCTGGAGTCTGCTTTACCATCATCAGTGTTCCCATACGCCAGATTCACATTATTATAAGGAGCGCCGGTCAAATCGGTAATAATATTGACAACCCCGCCCAAAGCGTTGGAACCATATAATGATGATAACGCTCCATGGGCTACTTCGATTCTGGAAACACCGGCTGTCGGTAAATAACTTAAATCCACAATACTGAGAGTCCCGCTATTGACCGGAATACCATTGACCATGATCAACGTCTGGTCCGCTTCTCCTCCGTCAAATTGGATGTATGCCGCTCCCGACGATCCGCTGTAACTCGATACGACAAACCCTTTTTCCGTCAATATTTCGGCTACGGTTGTCACTCCCGATGCCTGAATTTCCTCTTCGGTAATCACCTCCGTCATGCCCGGCGATTCGGATTGGGTTTTACTTGTCCGGGTAGCAGTCACTACTACTTCTTCCTCCTGAATTTCCGAATTATCCGCCCATGCCGTAAATGCTGTCAATAGTATGAGCAACGGTAGAAAAACCTTATATAATTTGATTAGCTTCAATTTAATTGCCTCCCCAGATGTAAGAATCCAACAACTAATTTAAAATGTAATTCCTTAACCAATTACAGTTAAGGTGGCTTCAACAAGTGTTTTGGTGATAACATTCCCCACACCCCCTATCGCCCGTAGAGTTAACCGGTGGTCCGATACAGGCAGGTCTTCTGGCTCAAGCGTCATCACCCTCAGGCCTTCCCGGTTTCCCAGTGGCTCTCTTTAGAGGGCTCCTCTCTCACAGCGGCGGGACCGCGCGGGATTTACACCCGACTTCCCTTTTCAGCCGTTATTTCGTTATTCCGCGATTAACAGCACCTGTATCAATATGTTAAATTAATCCCTAATACTTAGGAACCAGATAAGGCTTTCCGTTCCCGGGGGCTTTAAGGATATCAACTTCCACCCCGTAAACCTCTTTGACGATATTCTCTTTCAAGATCTCAGCAGGCGGTCCTATACTGTGAACCTTGCCGTGGTTCATTAAGATCAGGTAATCGCAAAAAGCGGCCGCCAGGTTTAGATCGTGCAGCACAGCCAGGACGGTAACTTGATGGGTCAGGTTCAAGCCTTTAATCTGTTTTAAAAGCTCGAGCTGATGGTAAAGATCAAGATGAGAGGCAGGTTCGTCTAAGAGGATAATTCCGGTTTGTTGGGCTATCGCCCTGGCAATGATGACTCTTTGCCTTTCGCCGCCACTTAAAGTATGGATGCTTCGATCCCGCAACCGCCAGGTATCGGTGAGCTCCATCGCTTGTTGAGCGATCCGGAGATCATCCGCCCCTTCCATGGCAAACCTGGAAAGATACGGAGCCCGCCCCATCAGGACCAGATCTAATACTGAGAAATCAAACTGGAGCTCGGTATTTTGGGGAACGACTGCTAATTCTTTGGCCAAACTCTTCATTTTGAAATGATTAATGTCTTTTTCATGTACAAATATGGCGCCCGCTTTAACATCCAATGATTTGGCGATAGTTCTAAGCAAAGTTGTCTTGCCGGAACCGTTCGGACCCAAGATGGCATAAAACTTTCCAGTTTCGATTGTGAGATTGACCTTCTTCAGGATTGGGCCTTCACCGAAGGAAAAGCTCAGATCCTTTATTTTAATGGCATTTTGGCTTTTCATAGGTTTTAAAACACCTTCTTTTTATTTTGATAAATCAGCGTTAAAAAGAAGGGTACGCCGCAAATCGAAGTGATCACTCCCACCGGGATTTCATTAGGCGGCATTATGGTCCTGGCAATAGTATCGCAGGCCAGCAACAGAATGGCTCCTCCCAATGCCGAGAAGGGAATTACGGCCCGATGGTCGGAGCCGAATAACAAACGAATTATATGAGGGACAATCAACCCGACAAACCCGATCACGCCGCTCACGGATACCACCGCGGCCACGATGAGGGCTCCAGTGGCTAAAAGATACTTTTTGACCTTTTCCACTTCCACACCCAGGCTTTTGGCGCTTTCATCCCCTAATAATAACAGGTTTAAGTCTTTAGCAAAAATATAGATTACAGCCATAGCGCCCAGGGTTACCGGGATCACCGTCAAAACTTCGTTCCAATCGGCCGTGGCTACGCTTCCCATGGTCCACATGACGATTCTCTCGATTTGCTCCCGTTTCAAGGCCATAATCAAAGAAATAAGCGCCGTTAATAAAACATTGACGGCTGTCCCTGTCAGTAACAGCGTAATACTTGAAATCCTATGCCCGACCCGGGCGATATTATAGACCAATAATCCGGTGCCAATTGCCCCAATAAAGGCATTGATGGTGACTAACCCAAAACCAAAGGAAATATTCTCAACCCCCAAAGCCATAGTTAAAGCTGCGCCCAAAGCGGCGCCAGAAGAAATCCCCAACACATATGGCTCGGCCAGCGGGTTTTTAAAGATTCCCTGAAAAGCAGCGCCTGTCACAGCTAAGCCCGAGCCTACCAATGCCGCTAAAAGTATCCGCGGCAGCCTCAAATTTAAGATGATAACCCTCGAAGAGCCATCGATATTTTCCATCGGTATCAAGTTATTTACGACCGGTAGCTTATCCAAAACAACCATCAAGGATTGTCCCCAAGATACCTTGGCAACTCCCAAATTGGCGGCGGCAACTATTGCCAGTGCCAGTATCACTACGCCGCCTAAAAAAACTTTTTGATAATACTTCCGGCGAATGCTAAAATTCATAATCTAATTTTTGCTCCCTTAAGGATCGGTTAAAATATTACTTCCGATACTTTTCGGAATACGGGGCTCTGCTGTAGTATTCTGAAAAAGTTTTAGCGGAAGTTATATTTTAGCGATTCCTGATCATCATTGAAGGCCTCCGGATGGAGTAACCGGGCTAAAGTTTCCAATCCCTCCGCTAACCTTGGTCCTTGCCGATCCAATAGGTTATGGTCAATCTCCAAGACCCTCCCTGCTTTGACAGCTTTCAAACTTTTAAACCCAGGCGATTTTACAATAACCTCTTTGGTGTGATAATACTTGGAACAGATCAAGATATCGGGATCTTTCTCAACTATTTTTTCGATACTGTATTGCCACCCTTCGGAATCGGCTGCTATATTATCTCCGCCAGCCATTTTAAGCATATTCCCTATAAATGTATCTTTACCGGCGGTATAAGACCCGGAGTCACCATAAAATACAACATAATAAACTTTGGGTTTAGGGGCATTCGCAATTTTTACTGTAATATCAGCCACTTTCTTTTGTAAGTCCGATACTAGTCCTGCCGCTCTTTCGTTGCTATGTAACACTTGCCCTACCTGCCTAATCAATTGATAAACCCCATCAAAACTTTCTTCCCTATCTAACACCGCCACTTTGATCCCCGCATCCTCCAGCTTTTTCAAGGATCCCTTTTGAAAATGAGTTGAAGCAATTACAATATCCGGATTCAAGGCCACGATCTTCTCGATATTCGGCTCCATAACGCTCCCGATCGATTCTATTCCGCCCGCTTCCGTAGGATAGTCGCAATATTCGGTCCTACCGACTAGCATCTCGCCTTTCCCCAATGCAAAAATAATCTCGGTGATGTTCGGAGCGACCGATACCACTCGGGACGGGGCCTTATCAATCGTAATTACACGGTGATACGCGTCCTCCAACTTTAAATGAGACCCCTCATCTTGCCGTAGCCGGTCGTTCCTCGTTTGTAGCGCGGAATATGTAACAAAGCCGATTATCAACCCCGCCGCTACTAGGCCGATGCCCCGCTTTTTTAACAACTGTCCATCCACCCCTTTTAACCCAAATATCAAAAGCCCCTTCCGTAAGAGTGGAAAGGGCTAATTATCCCATTAAAAGCCGGCACTCCCTTCCCACCGAAGGCATCCATTCGGGTCGATCAGGCAGGTCTCCTGGCTCATGATTTATTTTAGGCCGATCCCTTCCCGGTTTTTCCAGTGGGCCGCGCCTGGCGCGCTATCGGCTCATCCTCACATACAGTAGCGGGGGCTGCAGCGGTTTTGCACCGCTTTCCCTTTTCATCCGGAGTTTTCCGGACACCTGACCAACTTATTAAATTGATCTAATTATAGCATTTTAGATTATTTTGTCAAAGAAACTTCAAACTATCTTTCCAACTTTTTTCAGCCCTTACCCTTAGCAGGAAAAACCCTGCCTTTCTCGATCATTTATGCTAATTTTATATATTAGTTTAATTTGCCTTTAAATAAAGGGGCTCCAAAACGAAAACAGGGAGACTCATCGTCCTAATACCCTGTATGGGTATATGATGTAAAACTTTGGCGCGGCCATCTTGACTGCCCTTGGTATACTGGAGCCAGTCGTCGGCGCATTGGTCCATAATCTGGGTTCGGTAGCGATGGTGTTAAATTCCGTTTTACTGTTGAAAATTAACAAAAATTCAGGGCCGCTTTCAGATGCAACCCTGAATTTTAGAAAGAATTGAGTATATGTACTTTATTTCCCTAGCAATGTAGAAAGCTCCACCACATGCTCCTGCTCATCAATGATGATGTGACGGATCTCATGTTCCAATGTTTCAAACTCATAGGGGAAGTCTTTTTTATTTTCGACCAACTTTTGGTAGATCGGTTTGTAATAATCGATCGCTTCTTTTTCGCCTCTAAGGTTGACCTCCAGAATCTCAACCAAATCTTTACCCCCATAAGTTTTATCAAGGGCCATGGAAGGTTCTCCACCCAAGTAACCTCCGATTAAATTACGGAGCATACCCTGATGCTTTTGCTCGTCAGCGGCGATCTCTTTCAACCTTTCAATTATCGGCTCCGCGTTGGGGCCTTTAATCATCTCCGCATGCGCCAGATATTGAATGCACGAGGCATGTTCCATTTCAAGCGCCCGATTTAACATCATAATCAATTCATTTTTAATACCGCTCATTATTAAACCTCCTAATATTTTTTAGTTAGTGAATCAAGGCTTTACTTTTGGAACGCACAACTATTATTTTTGTGAAAAATCAACCTCCTTTACCGCATTTATCGCAAATTCCTTTTAAAACTATCCTTTTAGCCAAAATATTAAATCTTTTTTGCAGTTCTTCCGGAATTACCACCCGATCATAATAATCACTTTCAAAATCAATAATTTTATGGCATTTTAGACACCTGAAGTGATGATGTTGACCGATATTGGCGTCAATACGTCTTGAACCGCTATGGCCGTCTACTATATCAATAACCCCAATCTCAAATAAAGATAATGCCGTCCGATAAACGGTATCAAAAGAAATATTTGGCATACTCCGTTTAACCCGCTGATATATATCATCTATTGACGGATGGTCGGTAGCTTTCAATAGCTCTTGGTAAATGAAAACCCGTTGGGGCGTTATCTTCAACCCATGTTCCGCACATTTTTGGTAAAATGTTTCTAGAACCATTTCAGAATTTATTCTTTCCATATTATTACTATATAATAACTACTATCTGCCAATATTGTTTTAAACTCTATTTGTGATAATAGTTAATCTAATATGTCCATTTCATTATTTTCCCGCAGAGAGACGCAGAGAAAAGATAAACTATGTTATTGATTGGCTCTGTTTTCAATATTGGTTGGCTAAGTACTCTATTATTTATGATATATAATCCTTTCTCAGTGTCCCAGTGTCTCCGTGGCCAATAAATTCAATTCACCAAGGCGCTGAGACATGGAGAAAATATGTTTTTAATCAACCGTTCTCGAGAACATAGTTTTTTAACTCTGCGCCTCTCCCACAGAAAATTAAAAAATGCTTTAATTATCTCGACCAGACTAACGTTTTTAAAAAGCTTCCCATGAGGTAACTCTCCCATGTCACACTGGGTCAATGCCCTAACATTCCTTCGTTCT
>JAEZJK010000046.1 GCA_023415835.1 Bacillota bacterium | reverse complement strand
TTTACGGGTAGCAAGTAACAAGCTTATCGCGTGTGGCAGATCGTACCAACGCCGTTTAGGCGTGGCTAGTAATAAAGGGCTATGCCCGTTAATGAAAAACCCCCGGCTGTGCCGGGGGATATTTATTCTCAAGCTGGCCTTCATTAGTGGTGGAAAGCTATTGGTATGCGGTAATGGCGGGAGTGCAGCGGACGCCGAACATATCAGCGGAGAGTTAATGAAAGGGTTCCATAAACAGAGGCATTTAACCCAGGAGTTGGTTGCGCAGATTACTAATTTAGCTGGGCAAGTTGAATGGGTGGAGCAACTTCAAGGAAGCCTACCGGTAATACCTTTGACTAGCAATGCAGCCCTAATATCGGCAATCAGCAATGATCTCTCTGCTGATCAAGTATTCGCACAACAAGTCCTGGGATATGGCGTACCCGGCGACGCCCTAATGGCGATTAGCACTTCGGGTTTATCAACCAATATCATTCGGGCTATAATAATTGCCAAGTCAATTGGTTTAAAAACCATTGGGTTAACCGGGAAGCCGGGAGGCCGTTTCCAAGAATTGTGCGATGTTACGATACAGGCGCCTGCAGATGAAACATACCGGATTCAAGAATTGCATCTGCCTATTTACCATTTACTCTCGGCCATGCTGGAAGAGGAATTTTTTGAATAATAACAATAACATCTTATTTCAGTGGCGCTCAGCAAAACATATTTGCTCAACTCTGCACTTTTATAAGGATTAATGTTTTTCTGCCAATGGATCTTGTCAGGATTGCCCCAGAGCTATTTAGCCATAGGTTTTAGTTAGGGAGAAACAAGCGGTGACTTAAAACCATTGTAGATATATAATTTTTATGGCCGATGGATCCGTAATACTATTAATATAGGAAACCGTCTATTGAGGCGGTTTTTTGTTGCAGTTAATCATTTTTGAGGCTTAGGAATTTTGGATAATTAACCGAATATTATGGTGAATGTTTAATTTTATCGGCAATGCCGGAGGTATCATGTTGTTAAGGCGCGTTACCATCATCTTCATAATTACAGCCATACTCTTATTAAATCTCCAACTATCGGTTTTAGCCGTTATTAACGGAGGGATTGAATGGCATTATCAGGATGATCATCTATCCGCCTCAGCGCTTAGGTTGAATTGGTTGGTATCGGAACGTTGGACAGTACGCGGGATCTACCAATGGGAAAACCGGGATTTGTCAGCCGGTTTCACCTATAAACAGAGTAAAGGCCAGCGGATTAGTTCTTTCGTAGGGTTAGGTTTTCGGGATTTATTGAACGAAGCTGCGCCGGAGCATGATTTCAAGGAGAAAACTGAGATCATTACCGGAGTTGAAATCAACCTAAGTAAGAAACGAAATGGCGGCGCTTTTATTCTCATGGAATTACGGGCAGTAGGAAGCGCTATCGTCAATCATTCAGAGTCGGAAGCTTTGGATCCGATTGTAAGCATGTCGTTCAATTTCCGGATTCCCGGCCGGGGAACCTCGTCGGTTAAGATTCCGGATAGTATTAGTGAGGCTGATTTTGATCTCTTGGTAAGATTGGTTGCGGCTGAGGCCGGAGGTGAACCTTACGATGGACAAGTTGCCGTAGCGGCGGTTGTCTTAAACCGCATGCGTAGCTATAAGTTTCCCAATTCAGTCCGGGGTGTGGTTTACCAAGAGAATCAATTCAGTAGCGTACCAAAGTTGCCGTACATTCAACCTAGTGAATCCTGTCGCCGGGCGGTAGTGGAGGCTATCAACGGCGTAGATCCGAGTAACGGCGCATTGTATTTTTATAATCCGGTGACCTCTTCAGAGGAGGGTATTAGGTTTTTTAATTCCGCTAAACTTCGAGTCACTGCCAGAATTGGAAACCATGTGTTTTTGACTGAATAGACATCCCTAGCGTTTCAAACTAAGATAAGCATGGCCACATCAGCATATTTAACTTGACAAAAGATAAAATCTAAATTAAAATTTAACTATGTTAATTAATTTCTTGTAGCGATTTCGGATGGGTTAGGTTATACTAGTTCTAATTAATAAAATAGGAGGCGTAAAGCATGAAGAAGTGGGAATGTACTGTTTGTGGCTATGTTTATGATCCGGCGGCGGGCGATCCGGACAATGGAATTGCTCCGGGTACAGCATTTGAAGATCTTCCTGATGATTGGGCCTGTCCCGAATGCGGCGCAGGTAAGGACATGTTCCAACCCTTATAAACCGAGGTGTTCTCTTTGAAAACGTACGAATTGGCTCAAAATGTCTGGTGGGTAGGGGTGCTCGATCCCGACTTGCGGATATTTGACATTATTATGCGCGCCGAACACGGCACCAGCTATAATTCATACATAGTTAAAGGTTCTCAAGGCATTGCAGTAATTGAGACCGTTAAAAACGGCTTTTTTGATGAATTCCTTGCCAATATTAAATCAGTTGCAGACCCATCTCAAATCAAGTATATTGTCCTAAACCATATGGAGCCCGACCACTCCGGAAGCATCGGCGAACTCTTAAAGCTAGCTCCTGAGGCAAAAGTTGTCGTCTCCAAAACCGGCGAGCATTTTATCAAGAATATTTTAAATTATGAGCCAAATTTGATTAAAGTTGGGGATGGCGATCAAATTGATCTAGGCGGGAAAACGCTCCGATTTATCTCGGCTCCGTTTTTACATTGGCCGGATAGCATGTTTACCTATTTGGCCGAAGATCAGATTTTATTCGATTGCGATTTTTTGGGTTCCCATTATGCTGACCCAATGCTCTTTGGCGATCTTGGATCCGGCTTTTTTAACGACTTTAAATATTATTTTGACCATATCATGCGCCCTTTTAAGCGCTATGTGCTTCAAGCATTGGAAAAGTTGGATAAGTATCCGTTAAAAATCGTAGCTCCCGGACATGGTCCGGTGATCCGGCGCGATATTCCGGAATATATCAAATGCTACCGCGATTGGAGCACTGCCAATCCGGAGCGTGACCGGGCTATCATCGCTTATGTCTCCGCATACGGGAACACCGCCCAATTAGCCGAAAAGATCGCTGATGGAATCAGGCAATCAGGGGTGGAAGCCGAGAACTATAATTTGCTGGAAGCTCCGGTGGCTGATTTGATTGATCGGATCGAAGGCTCGAAAGGGCTAGTGGTAGGTTCTCCAACCATCAACGGCGACGCCGTAAAACCGGTTCACGACCTTTTAAGCAGCCTGGCAACTTTGAGTTTGAAAGGGAAATTAGGCGCTGCTTTTGGTTCCTATGGTTGGAGCGGGGAAGCTGTCCCAAACCTGGAAAGCAGGTTGGCGGCGATGAAGTTTAAGGTAATCAACTCCACTGTCAAGCCGGTATTAATCCCGACTGAAGCCGATTTTAGTAATGCAATGGAGTTCGGAAAAGCATTTGGCAGGGCGATTTTAGGGAAATGAGTTTAATACCTATAGTAATCAGAAGTTTAGAGCCTTAAAAGCAGTAGTCAGAAGTTTAGGAGTCAGGAGTCAGTAAAAACCTAAAATAGTTTAGGGTTTGTCTTGCAGGGCTTTCATTCTCCTGGCTACTATCTTCTGACTACTGTTTCTTGCGTTTAAATGAACATCGCTATCTTTGATTCCAGCGCGCTTTGAAGGAAAGTATCGACTCCGGCCACTTCAAGATGTTCATATTTGATCAGTTCTTCTTTTTTGATCCCCAATAGTTTTAAGGAAGCTTCACAGGCGATGAAATGGACTTGACGATCAATGGCCATCTTGAATAAATCTTGAGCAGTTTGGCCGTCTTTTTGACGGATTAATTTTTTTAATAACCAAGGACCAATACCACAGAAATTGAATTTGGAAAGGCCGATTTTTTCAACTCCGGTAGGCATCATCGTTTTGAAGAGTTTTTCGAGAAAAAATTCACTCGTTAGAGTTTTCTGACGGAGTAGGCAAATGCCCCAGAAGGTGAAAAAGATGTTTACCTGCATACCTTTACCAGCAGCGCCGTTGGCTAGGGTTAAAGCGGCCATTGCTTTATCGAAATCGCCGCTAAAGAGTATAAGGCTCATTTGATCGGATTTTGGTTGGGACATGATTAACCTCCGGAGTTTAGGAAAAACCTAAAGATAGTATTCCAGACTAATTTGCTCTTAAACTGGTAGTTGTTAGTCAAAGGTAAATTACAACGAAGAATGGTGAGATCATGCTTTCTTTTAGAAGGATTAAACTTGAGGACAAGCCTAGTTTTGATAGGATTTTGAATGTTTTGCAACCGGAGACCTCGGATTTGACGTTTACCAATCTCTTTATGTGGGAATGTAATTACGGGCTCTTAGTTTCCTATCTTGAGGATTTGGATTATTGGCTATTAATGGCTAAACCGCCTCACCCGAAATGGAAGCCTTTCTTTTTGCCTCCGGTTGGGGAATGGAGTAATCAGGCAGCCCTTAAAGAAGCTTACCGGTTGATGGTGGAAACTGCTGTTGCCGAAAAATTTGGATTTCAAATGCGACGGGTCCCCCAAGCGTTGGAAGCCGCATTGCGCCAAATTAACCCTGAATTATCAGCCAAGCTTGAGCGGAACACTTCCGATTATCTATATGCCGCAACTGATTTGATCAATTTGGCCGGGCGGAAATATCATAGCAAAAGGAACCATTTAAATAAATTTTTGCGACAGTACAATTGGGAATATCAAGCAATGACTCCCGAGTTAGCTACCGCTTGCCTCAATTTGGAGACAGCTTGGTTTAACATAACCAATCCTGAACCTTGTAGTGAGAATGAAGCTATGGCTATTGTCCTAAGGAATTTTGAGTTTTTAGGGGTTGCCGGAGGAGCCGTCAAGGTTGATGGCGTCATTCAGTCGATTACGGTAGGGGAAAAGTTGAACCGGAATACGGCGGTGATCCATATTGAAAAGGCCAATACGGAATTGGACGGAGCCTATGCCGCGATTAACCACGAGTTTGCAGTGAGACAATGGGAGGGGCTGGAGTTGCTCAACAGGGAAGAGGATATGGGAATTGAGGGGTTGCGGAAAGCGAAACTGTCATATTATCCGGTTAGGATGGTTGAAAAGTTTACCTTGGCGTAGCTGTAGATCAGTTAAACGGCAGCATTTTTTTCTTGTCTAAAACCGTCTAATGTAGTTATAATTATTCATGAGGTGTTTTTAAGATGAATATGGGAACTGCGATGAAAATTACTCAAGCCATGTCGAAAATGGGGGATGCGGTCAGTACTTTGTCCCAAGTCTGCCGGGACGACCTGCCCTCGGCCGAGGTGACCATAGTTATTAACCAGATCGTCAAATGCAAGGAAGAGCTACAGAAGCTGTTTGAAAGGCTACTTTCCCAGGATGGAACTGGGAGCGTAGATCAAGAGTTCCGGGAGATTATTGAGGAGAATAAATTGATCTAAAAAAAGGTAGACCCTATTAATATAGGCATCACTAACACCTTAATTAGGCAGTTTAAAGATCGAAAATTTGAATATTAATAATATTAATCATTTTTGATAAATTCAGCTTAAACAATAATCTAAATATTAATTGAGAGACAAAATATATATAACCATTTGGTAAATTTAATACCAAATGGTTGTTCTTTTTATAATTTTATATAGCTGGAAATTATGTATAAATGTGGAATTAATGGATGTTTATTATGTAGAATTATTTTCGGGAGGTACCCTAATGCGATTAAAATATTTCATATTTACCACATTAATTATCAGTTTGGTTTTTGAATTAATCGTCCTTGAATCCAAAGTTACATCAGCGCAAGAGGTAGACCAGTTCGGCGCTTTTAATTATAAATACCCGATCGAACTCCCTCCCGGAACCAATGGCATGGCTCCCCAGTTGGAGCTAGTGTACAATTCAAACAGCGGTAACGGCATGCTGGGTATGGGATGGAATCTAGCCGGACTTCCGGTGATTTGTCGGGACCCGTCATATGGGATTTATTATGATGACCGGGACCATTACTTATATAACGGTGAAAAGATAATACTTGGTAATGACGGGTACTATCATACCGAAAGAGAGAGTTTTACTAGGATTGAAGCTCGAAATCTAAATTCGTCCTCTTCTTTTTGGATATTAACTCTCAAGAATGGGACCAAGATGTATTTCGGTTCATTTACGGACAGCCATATTGATGCGATAGGTAAAGCTGGAAAGGCGTATCTATGGGCTTTGAAAAAGGTCATCGATTTGCAGGGGAACTATTATGAAGTCGAGTATGATGAGGATACCGCTAATGGAGATTATTATCCGATAAGGATTACATATACAAAAAATGATGATCATCCTTTATCGGTGACCTTTTCTCGATAAAACAGACAGTCAAGAGTTAGGTTTTTGCTCAGGAACTCACATTTTCTTTAATTATCGAATTTCCGTATACTAGGCCGCTTTTTTCGTACGGGAAAATTTTTTCAAAAATGCAGCCGGAGTAATATAACCAAGCGCTTGATGTCTACGTTGGCGAGGTAGTGCGGATTGTTTTGTGTAAACCCTTGATCCAATTAATTCGGTTTTAGCCTCAAAAGGGCAATTTTGTTCTACTTGCAATATATCCAATTTTCCATAAAGAGTCAATAAAATCAAAGCTTAATTTTCACTCTATCACCGAAGAACATATAAAGCTGGTCCAGGATTTGCCCCCAATCTTTGATAGGCATAATCCATTTATCGACAATATTCATCGTTGTAAGATAAAGCAATTTCATCAAAGCATCATCGCTGACAAAAGCGCTCTTGGTCTTGGTGACTTTACGCAATTGCCGGTTGAAGTTTTCAATGGCGTTGGTGGTATAAATCAGTTTTCTGATCTCCGGGGGGTATTTAAAGAAAGTTGCAAGTTCGGCCCAGTTATTGCGCCAAGATTTGACCGCCAAGGGATATTTTTCGCCCCATTTAGCGTCAAATTCATCTAAAGCTGAAAGTCCTAAAGCCTCATCCGCCGCCTTGTAAATGGGTTTTAAATCAGCGGTAAATGCTTTTAAATCTTTATATGAAACATATCGGGTAGAGTTCCGTATTTGATGGATAATACACCGCTGGACTTCTGTTTTGGGGTATGCTACATCGAGAGCTTCAACAAATCCCGAAAGTCCATCAATACTGGCAATGAGAATATCTTCAACTCCACGGTTCTTTAATCCATTAAGTACGGAAAGCCAATACTTTGATGATTCAGTGGCTCCAAGCCAGATCCTTAATACGTCTTTTTTGCCTTCCAAATCAGTCCCGATAGCTGTATGCTGCTTTTTTGACAACGATTCCATCCTCACGTACTTTGTAATGAACCGCGTCTAAAATCAGCATCGCGTACACGGATTGCAATGGCCGTTCTTGCCATTCTTTGATAAGAGGAAGGATTTTATCCGTGATTTTTGATACTTTGGTATCGTCAATTTCGATACCGTACATTTCCATCATGGCTTTTTCAATATCCCGGGTTGAAGTGCCTTGGGAATACATGAAGAGAATCTTATCTTCAATCCCGGATATGTCCATTTGGTGTTTCTTGACTAGTTCCGGTTCAAATTCACCATTCCGATCACGGGGTATCTTTAATTCGATTTCTCCTTGGCTACTTTGTACGGTCTTTTTACTATGACCATTTCGGGAGTTATCAGTTTGCTTGTTTTGTAATCATATTTGCTGTAACCCAGTTCATTTTCAAGCTCACCTTCAAGAACCTCTTGAATAGTTTCGGCGGTGAGTGCCTTTACGAATTCATGCACATCTTTAAGATCCTTGATGCCATACTCTTCAATGAGTTCTCGCAATTTTGATTTCTCTTTTTTAGCCATAAAAAAACCTCCGATTCAGTTTTTATTTTAACTGGATTCAGAGGTTTACACAATCTTTTCTGCACTACCGAGAACAATAAGGAAACCGGTTTCAATCGGTATGTTTTTGATATTACCAAGGCCACGGGTTTCCAACCCAATGGCATTAGGCTAAGCTGTTAAAAATCGGAAATGGTATCCGTTAACATTTCCACCCAGCCCTAAAACGGCTGGGCTAGGTGTATAAAAACATTCTTAACCCCCTTTGGGGCTTAGTAGAAGCTTAGTAGCTCAACTCAGCCCGGCTTTATACCGGGGTTGAGAATGATTTTAATAGCTTAGCCCAGGGGTTTGAGTCCTGAGCGGTCAGAATGAACAGAATTGGTTATTCCTTTTTTACTGCGATAACCTTTATGACATTGGTTTCCAACCCGTGGCTTGGCAACAAGCCTTTGATTTATTGATTAAAAATAGTCCTTTCCAATAATCCGTCCGCGTCTGTAAAAACTTGATAACTCTCCGTGCCTTTGTGTCTCTGTAGCTAATTGTCTAAATAATTCCATACAAAAGTTGCACTATAATTGAATGCAACTTGGTATTAATTGTTGAATCAAACTTATTTTCAAAAAAACAAAGGCCCGGTCGCTGTAAAGATTCCGGGCTTTGTAAATTAAACAAAATTTTTTGTTTTTATTAAATACTACCCCAATAAATTCATAACATACTCATGATATTTCACTTTCAACAGCTCCAACTTCGCCGCCATCTCCAGTTGCAAATCCGAAACCAACTCGTATTTTTGAGCCTTAATCGCCTCCCGAATCCGGCTAAAGAGCGAAAGTTGCCCTTGGCGATCCTGAAGTAATTCGACCCGGAGTTGTTGAATTTCTTGCCACTTGGCCTCGTCATAATCGGTACTGTTCGATGGGTCATGTTGTTTAATGAAACTCCGGACTAGGGACATATTTTCCGGGATAATCCGATCGCGCAACTCGGTGATCCAAAGGGTGCTCATGGCCTGACGATAGGAATCGATTAATTTCGAAGTCAAAGCATCCAGTTTGGTCAGGACTTTAGTTTTTTCCGGATAACGGTCGAAGTTTTGTAAAGTTTCCCAGACTGTAGCCGGAGGTTTCCCAAAGATCCGGTTTCGTTCTTCGGCGGCAAAGGCTTCAAAAACATCCTCCTCACTCCGGTAACAGCGTTCCTTCTCCAAATAAGGGGCTGGTTCACCAGGCTGCTTCGAAAACTCTTTTTCCAACTCTGAGGCGGATTTGCCGGAACTAAGGGTATAATTGATGCCATCCATCGCCCCATGATAAAGGGCGGCTAAGGCCAGATAGGTATTGGTATGGGGGTTGGGGGAGCGGACTTCAAACCGGGTAGCCAGAGGATTTTCCATATCTCTGATCAAACCAGCTAGGACCGTCCGGTTCCGGCTGGGAGTATCCAAGTCATGCCCAATCGAAGCCACAATACAGACGGGGGCTTCAAAACCGGGTTTCAAACGATTGAATGCGTCGTTGCTGGCAGTGATGAAAGCGCCGATGGTTTCATAATTTTTTAAGATGCCCATCAAAGCGCCCCACCCCAATGGACTCATAAAATCGCTATTTAAATCGGCCGGGGCAAAAAGGTTTTTAACTTTTCCGTTTTTTAACTTGACCGCAATGCTTAAATGAGTGTGTTCACCGCTGCCGGCCACTCCCTCGATGGGTTTGGCGTTGAAGATGACCTCCAGGCCGTGTAGGCGAAAAACTTCCTTGATGATAATCCGGGCTAAGATCTCATTATCGGCGGTTTGGAGCGCGCCGGCGTACTTCCAGTCGATCTCCAACTGTTCCATGATATCGTTGAATTGGCCGTCGCCACTGACTGTAGCTTTGATACCGCCAACTTCTTTATGTCCCATTTCCGGATTTAAGCCGTACTTTTCCAGTAAAACCAGGGAATCCTCTAAAGCGGTCCGGACCGCGCCTTTAGTCCGTTTCCAATATTGTTCCTGTAATATTTGGGAAGTGGATAATTTCTCCGTCTCAACCTTGATTCCGGGTGTGCGCACCCAAAACTCCAATTCAGTGGCTGCGGTAAAAATGATATCATCGATCTCGTTAGCGGCGATACCAAGGCTGGACAGGAATTTGCTGTTGGCTTGAAACAGTTTGGTTAATTCTTCTTTAACCTGGTTCAAAGTTTGGGCGAGAATCGAGCGGGAATCAACTTTGCGGCCGCTGTGAATTAAAAAGGAGGGAATCCGCAAAGTGCCGATGGGAGTTTCGCTTTCCGGATCCAAATGTTCGTAGTTATAATCGACAAACCAATTGACGGACGGATCGGCGATGAAATCAACTTTACCATTGTTTAAAGTAGCGATTTTGGGGAGGATCACACTGGAACCGTCGGTTTGAATCCCGCCGCTCAAAAAGTCTTCAACATTCTTCAGAAAGCTGGATACCGGAATTTTTTCGTCAGTATCATTACCACCTAAGTCGACCCCGACCAGGGAGACGAATTTGATTTGAGGGTTTTCGATCAGCACTTGTTCCAAACCTCTTGCGTTTCTCAGCTCCGGAGGAATAAGGTAAAGTAAATTTTCATTTGAAAAGCTTTTAAAAGGAGCGTTCATTGGTTACACTTCCCATATTCAATTATTTGATTTAAAGCTGGTTTTACCTCTACACTATAGAATCAGATTGAATAAATATAAAAATCACAGGAATAATTCTGATTATAACGAATGTTTCCTGCAAAATGAAACCTTTTTTTCAAGTTTGAAAACTTTTGTTAACAATTGCCTTTCCAAAATCACTAACCCGAAAAGCAGGATAATTAAATTCAATTGCCAAATATATATATGTTGAAAAAAGTTTTGAGTAAAACATTCACATCCCAAATACCGGATGTGAATGGCGAAATTATTGGTTTTTTTTCAACATATGAATCAAGGAAAATCTGTCGCAATAATCCACGCTTATCCAAGAAACTTATTGTGGCATATATATTAGATTAAAAATGAAAACAACCATTCTTAAAACCGATCGCAATAAGCCGGAAGGGCTAGAACCGGCGGCAAATCTCCTTCGCAACGGAGGCCTGGTGGCTTTCCCAACTGAAACCGTTTACGGCCTGGGCGCTGTCGCTAACAACGAAACAGCCCTATTAAATATTTTTGCGGTCAAAGGGCGTCCGGCTGACAATCCGTTAATCTTGCATATTTATGATTTTGGGCAATTAAATCAAATTGTCAGTTCCATCAGTCCACTCGCTGAAAAATTGATCAAGCGTTTTTGGCCTGGTCCACTAACCTTAATCTTTCCCAAAAAGCCTGAAGTACCTTCAGTTGTTACCGCTAACCTCGATACAGTAGCGGTAAGGATGCCATCCGATCCGGTGGCTAAGGAATTATTGCGGTTAACCAGCATTCCTGTAGCTGCTCCCAGCGCTAATTTATCAGGCAAGCCCAGCCCGACCCTGGGAGAACACGTCATTAACGATTTGTCGGGAAAAATTGAGTGCATCATTGATGCCGGACCATGTCCGGCCGGAGTTGAATCAACCGTTTTATCCATGACCGGCGCCGATCCGGTGGTGCTTCGGCCTGGAACGGTTACCCGGGAAGAACTGGAGCTAGTTTTAGGTCAACCTGTATATTTAGCGGGAAGCGGAGAAGTTGAACGCCCTCAAGCTCCCGGTATGAAATACCGGCATTATGCCCCGGAAGCCCAGGTTTTTTTATTTGAAGGCGACCCGGAACAGATAGTCACGGAAATTAACCGTCGCTTAACGGAAAAGGTTAACGGTTGCCGGATCGTAGTCATGGGCACCACCGAGAACCTTACTAAATATCATAATCAATGGGTGCTTGACATGGGGCCGCAAAACCGTCCCGATATTATAGCCGGAAGGATTTATGATTTATTACGCTTTTGTGACCAATTTAGAGCGGATTTGGTCTTAATTGAGGGTACCGCCGACCGTGGGATAGGCGCGGCGGTAATCAATCGGCTGCGTAAAGCGGCGGGAGGTAATGTGATTAATGTATCGTAAAGGATTATTTCTAACTTTATTAATGGTAAGTGTTTTTTTGATGAGTGCTATTGGCCTGGCGAATGATTATATCCCGCCGAAGGTTGGTGAGTGCCTCAAATATAAAGTAACTGTCAAATCGATGGTGCACGGAGCGGATCAAATTATACGGGTGGTTCAATCTTGTATTTATCGGGATCGGCCGGTTATAAAGATCCAGTGCGAAATGGATTCGGTTGGTTTAGTTAAAAACCTTACTAAATATAAGGAAACCGAAGAAATTATCTTGGACTTGGAAGGATTATACCCTTGGGTGATCCGGCACGAAATTACGGATAAAGAGGGTATCGAAACTGAAGAAGTAACCTTTGACTATCAAAATGGTTTGGCAGTCCGTATCTTTTCTAAAAATGGCGGGCCTAAGGAAAGGACTGAAATTCGGCTTCCCGGTTATGTTCAGGATCTCCTTTCATTGCAATTTTTCTTAAGAAAAAATATTTCTCAAGGAGACAATCAGGTTTACCTTTATTCCGATGGCGAGATTAAAAAGATCAGCTATCAGCTGACCGAAATTCCGGAACCAATAAAACTGGAATGTGGGCAATTCCAGAAGCATTACCGGATCTATAACCCGGAAAAAGACATTACAATTTTATTGGCGGATACACCGGAACACTATCCTTTGGTGATCCAAAAAAACGGTAAAATCGGGAAAATCGAAGCAAAGTTGGTTGAGATTAAGTAGTGTCAGTTAAATTAACAAGGTTAAGCTGAAGATGATTACCGCATACCGCACATTTCCAGATAAAATGGCCTTGATAGCCGTAGCCTTCAAAAATTGTATTATTACTGCAAGTTGGGCATTCCAATCCAAACCAACCGGCAGTTTTTTTATAAAAAAACCAATTTGAGGCCATAATTTCACTTTACCTAACAGGATTTTGATAATCTATTGTTGAAATAACTACATAGAAAATGCTACCGATGCTTGTCGATCCAAGTCAGCCCTATTTTCATAATTTCATGCGGGTCAAGCGGAAGCTGACGTGGACGACTATCTAGAAAATTGGGTATTAAATTTGGAAAACCATGCCCGTGCTTGTGCTGTGCTTGTACTTGTAATTAAAGGACGATGAGTTAAATTACGATATTAAAAACCGATTTCTGACACGGGCGCGATGTAGGCTTAGTTTTTATTCTTTCGATTAACCCAGCATAGCCGGGGGTATTATATTTATTTCCAAATAATTATAGTTTATACGGCCTTAATGGAGGAGACCGGTATCAGATGATCAAACGCGTACTTTTTGTATGTACGGGAAATACTTGCCGTAGTAGTATGGCTGAGGCATTACTCCGTAAAATGTTAATTGAAGATTTAGGGGAAAAAGCAGCGACAATTCAAGTTGTTTCTGCTGGTACCGGGGCTATTACCGGCGACATTGCTTCCCCGAATGCCATCGAAGTGATGAAGTATGAGGGGATCAATTTACAGGGGCACCGAGCCAAACGAATCAGTCCCGATATGGTGAATGCTGCTGATTTAGTATTAACAATGACTTTAGACCAGAAAAAGGCGGTTTTAAATATGATGCCGACGGTCAATAACAAAGTTTTCACTTTGGCCGAATTTGCAGAAGGAGTCAAAGAAATTGAGGCATTGATGAATCAAGCCGAAAAACTACGCCAACGGCTGGAAGGAAAGAGACGGAAGTATCTAGAGAACCTTAGCCCGGAATTGGAAAATTTACGGCGTAGA
This sequence comes from Bacillota bacterium, assembly GCA_023415835.1. GTDB lineage: Bacteria > Bacillota > UBA4882 > UBA8346 > UBA8346 > JAAYHS01. The sequence goes on along the minus strand of JAEZJK010000046.1, from coordinate 40,714 downwards.
ATGAGAGAACTAGATGGAGAGCTTCGTCAAATTGAGCAAAAGATGGAGCAAGAAATTACGATGGAAAAACGGGAGTTGGAGCAGATTCAAGCAAAATTAACTTCCTTAGAAATCCCTGACCCCTATGGACAGAATATTGAAGCTTACCAAGTTTGCGCTTCCGAAATTAAGGAAAAATTAAAAATAGTAGTATCTAAAATTAAAGAATCTTTGGCTGATGATAAATGATTAAACTAGGGACTCTGGCCTTTGCTATTCGGCTAGTTAGGTAATTTCAACTTGTATGCCAGGGCAAATTTTTTAAAATCAAGGCGTAAAAGTTGTTGTTTTAAATTAAATCATGATAAGGAGTTGATCCGGTGGCTAACGTACATGTAATTGACCACCCCTTAATCCAACACAAACTTTCAATTATTAGGGACCAAAATACCGGGCCTAAAGAGTTCCGGGAACTTTTGGAAGAAGTTTCAATGTTAATGGCTTATGAAGTAACCCGGAATTTTAAAGTAGAAGAAATCGAGGTTGAAACTCCGGTGGCCACCGCACATTGTCAAACAATCACCAATACAAAAATCGCAGTAGTCCCGATTTTAAGGGCAGGATTGGGAATGGTTGGCGGTATCCTGAAGTTGATCCCCACCGCCAAAGTCGGCCATATTGGAGTTTATCGCGATCCTGAGTCTTTACAACCAATTGAATATTATTGCAAGCTTCCGGCGGATATCACTGAGCGTGAATTGATAATACTTGATCCGATGTTAGCAACCGGGGGCTCGGCGGCAGCCGGAATTCAGTTTTTGAAACAACGTGGAGCCACTCAAATCCGGCTGGTCTGTTTGATTGCCGCTCCCGAAGGTATTCAGAATGTTCAAGCCAAACACCCCGATATCGACATTTATGTCGCTGCGGTTGATGACCGGCTAAACTCTCATGGTTACATCATCCCCGGTTTGGGGGATGCCGGCGACCGTTTATTTGGAACAAAATAAGCAGCATGAAAACCCGGTATAAAATATAATCCGGGTTTTCTATTAAATTGTAGTTTAGATCAACCGTTCAAAAATAAAAAACCTTAAAATCCGAGACCGATTGATAGATCCATGAAAACTGCAGGCAGAATAAGTAGTTTTAGAAACCGGCGCACTAGAGTAAACTGATATTAAGCTTACCTTTATGGAGCGGTTTTAGTTAAGCCGAGCCCGCTGATTTTGAACCAGAAAAAGTAAATTAGTGATGGCAGGTGATAAGGATTAACCGGAAAGATAGCGGCAATACTTGGCGGGTAGTTGCTTTATATGGTTCGCTCAGCCTTAATTTAGGCATAATGATTATGGGTGGGTATTTTTTAGGCCGATTATTGGAAAAACAATTTCAATGGACTAATATGTCGCTCACCGGCGTATTGACCGGGCTTTTTCTCGGGCTTTATCAGATGTTCTCCATCGCTTTTAAGGCTGGCAAAAAGAAATGAAATATCTGTCTTTTACTGTGTCCATCGTTATGCTGGGCCTAGTATTTTGGCTAAACCTACGGGGTTTAACCGGGGCCTTTATATTGGGGACAACGGCATTGATAGCCGATTATGGCTGTTTATGGCTACGAATCTGTCTACTGCGAAGTCGCGGGACGAGTCTTAAGATGGTTGCGATTACTGGTGGGTTTCTGGCTAGGTTCCTAAATATAACGGTTTTTATGTCAATTGGGGCTTGGTGGTTAGTTCCAGCCGCTGCTCGTTTATTTTATTTGATTTTGATTACCACTCCACTTTGGAACTTGCTGGGTGCTATTCAACTGGCGGATCGGACTTATAAATTGAAATAAATTTTGATTATGCTTTTTGATGGAAAAGGGCAAAAGGGAAATTAGATCCGGATTCAGTTTTGAAAACCAAGAAACTGAAAGGGCCTATAGCTATGAAACACACTTCGGATATTATCGCCTGGGCGGGTTTGGAATTTGATATCAGGGTTATCGCCATGACTTGGATTGTAATGGGGATAATTATCCTGTTCGTCCTAGCGGTTTCCAGAAAGTTGGATTGGGTTCCCAAGCGCTGGCAATGCCTTTTGGAGATAACCGTAGAGTTTATTAATAATACCGTAGTTGATAGTTTAGGGATCCATGGGGTTAGATACAGTTATTTTTTTGGTTCCTTATTTCTCTTTATTCTTTTCTCCAATATGCTAGGTTTAGTGCCGGGTTTAGCTTCTCCTACCAGGGATGTCAGCATTACTTTGGGACTCTCGGTGTTAGTAGTAATCTGGATGCAATATATTGGCATTAAAGAAAATGGCCTGATAGGCCATATTAAACATTTCTTAACACCCACTTTTTTATTTTTACCCTTACATCTGTTGGAGCTCTTTACCCGGCCGTTGACTTTGGCGCTAAGGCTATTTGGCAACATTTTTGCCGGTGAAATCTTAATCGAAAAGTTGACCGAAACTTTTCACATTATTATTCCGAGCCTATGGTTGTTAATGAGCGTGCTTATCGGCGCCATTCAAGCTTACATTTTTACCATTCTTAGTATTGCCTATACCGGAGTAACGGTTTTGGAAGAGCATTCCGAAACAGAAGGCGGTTAAAGTTTTTTTTCACTGATTAAAAAATAATAGTGTTAGCTCTAAAAACTCGGAGGTGGACTTTATGGATTGGAATACTTTAGCAACAGTGGTTACAATCGGAGCGATTTGTGTCGGGGCTAGCTTTGCGGCTGCTTTCTCCGACTCCAAAGTAGTAGCTACGGCTTTGGAGAGTATTGCCCGTCAACCCGAAGTTGAGCAGGGGCTTTTCCGGGCAATGTTAATCGGTGTCGGGTTAGTAGAATCGATTCCCATTATCACAGTGGTGATTGCCTTTATCCTTTTAGGAAGATTGGGATAATAACCGTCCACGTCAGCATCAAGTTGACACACATGAAATTATAAAAATGAGATTGACGTGGATCAACAAGCATCGATAGCACTTTCTAAGTAGTAAAGGAAAGGGAGGTTTAAGATGGAGGTTAAGTTTTATTCCGGGACGTTCTTAGCGATGGTTTTTAATTTTTTAATTTTAATGTTCGTCCTGGTCAGACTCTTATACCGTCCCATCCAAGGGATTCTCGAAGAACGCCGCCTAAAAATCGTTCAAGATTTGGAAGAGGCGGAACAAACCAAAAAGGCAGCCGAACAACTGCGTCAAGATTCCAGGCGAAAATTGGAAGAATCTCATATTGAAGCATTTGAAATTGTGGAACGTGCCCGTAATGAAGCAGAACGGCTCCGTGAAGAACTGATTACCCAGGCCCGGCAAGAAGCCGATCAATTACGCCAAAGGACCCAAAATGAAATCGAACGGGCTAAAAGAATCGCTAGGTCGGAATTGAAAGAAGAAGCGATTGAACTAGCCATGATGGCGGTTAAAAAGGTTTTTGAAAAGAACCAAACCGCTCAATTAAACCAGTCGTTAATCCGTGGGGTCTTAGAAGAAATCAATAAAGGGGCGTTTGAAAATGACCTCCCCGTTGGTCCATAATTATGCCAAGGCTTTGGTAGAATTGATAAAGGAGCAAGATCTTCTGGATCTAACCCATCCAATAGTTGAAACCTTGAATAGCTATATCAAGGAGCCGGAGATTTCCCGTTTTTTAAAGCATCCGAAGGTTCCAACCGCTGAAAAAAAAGTTTTGCTTCAAAAATTGATCCCTGATGAAACGCCGAAGGATTTGATTAACTTTTTGAATCTATTAGTTGACCGAGGGCGGGAAGGCCTTTTAACCGAAATTTTGGGAACATTTGTCCGGCTTTCTATCCTAGAACAGGGGTATGAGATAGTAACCTTTATTTTGGCCCAGCCAATGACTGAAGAAGAAAAAAGATTGTCGCTTCAGGAATTGGAGGCCACGTGGCAGATTAAAATTTATCCGGAATATCGGATCAACCCCAATTTATTAGGAGGGATTATTATCCAACGCGGCGATAAGCTATATGACGGTTCTTTGAACGGACAATTGAGTAGGATCAAAGAGACTTTAATCAATAAGGATGGATCGCATGCGGTTTGCCACTGAAGAGATTGTTTCGGCGTTAAAAGAACAAATAGCCAATTATCACCTGGATTTGGAAGCGGAAGAAACCGGGACGGTTTTGGAAGTCGGTGACGGGATATCCAGGGTTTACGGCCTCCAGAAAATAATGATGGGTGAATTGCTTGCTTTTCCTGATAAAGTCTATGGCCTTGCGCTTAACCTGGAAGAGGACAATGTAGGTTGTGTGCTTTTAGGCGATGAGACACTGATTAAAGAAGGCGATTTTGTCCGCCGGACCCACCGAGTGGTGGAAACACCTGTGGGAGAAACCTTAATTGGTAGAGTGGTTAATGGTTTAGGCCATCCTATTGATGGAAAGGGTCCGATAATCACTAACGATTACCGGCCGGTCGAAAGCGATGCCCCCGGTATTGCGGCCCGGGAACCGGTAAGGATCCCGCTCCATACCGGCATTAAGGCAATCGATACCATGATTCCAATTGGCCGCGGCCAGCGGGAGTTAATTATAGGCGACCGACAGACAGGAAAAACGGCTATCGCTATCGATACTATTCTAAATCAAAGCAATTCCGGGGTTATTTGCATTTATGTGTCGATCGGGCAGAAGACTTCGAATTTAGCGCAGACAGTCCATGTTTTGGAAAGCAAGGGGGCAATGCTCTATACGATTGTGGTTGCCGCTACAGCCAACGAACAAGCTTCCATGCAGTATCTGGCGCCTTTTGCCGGATGCGCTATGGGTGAGTTTTTTATGCAGCAGGGAAAGGATGTTTTAATAATTTATGACGACCTTTCCAAACACGCCATCGCCTATCGGACAATGTCCCTGCTCTTAAGGCGCCCTCCCGGCCGGGAAGCTTTTCCGGGAGATATTTTTTATCTTCATTCACGTTTATTGGAAAGGGCAGCTAAGCTGAATACGGCAAACGGAGGCGGTTCGATGACTGCGATCCCGATTGTCGAAACTTTGGCCGGTGACATTTCCGCTTATATTCCGACTAACATTATTTCAATTACCGATGGCCAAATCATTTTAAGCAGTGAGCTATTCTTTGGCGGGGTTCGCCCTGCGATTAGTGTCGGTTTATCGGTCTCGCGGGTTGGTGGAAATGCGCAGATTAAAGCAGTGAAGCAAGTCGCAGGCCGTCTGCGCTTGGATTTGGCCCAATTTAGGGAATTGGAATCTTTTGCCCAGTTCGGAGCGGAGTTGGATAAATCCACCCAGGCTAGGTTAAACCGAGGCTCCCGCATTATTGAAATTTTAAAACAAGACCAGTATCAGCCGATGCCGATCCTTAATCAAACGGTATTAGTTTACATCGTAACTCAAGGATTTCTTGATGATATACCCATCGAAGCAATTCGCCGTTTTGAAAATGACTTCTTGCATTTCATGCAGATTGAAGGCCAGTCCTTTTATAGACGTTTAAATGAGATTCGGTTTTTAGATAAAGCCTTAACTGAAGATTTGACAAAGCTAATTATCCGTTTTAAAGAACGGTTTAAAGTCGGTAATAATTAAGCTTTAAAGTCCAAAGGATGGGCCATGAAGACAAGACGCGAGTTAGAACATCGCATTGCCAGCACTAAAAATATTCAACAAATCACTACCGCCATGAAGATGGTCGCGGCTGCCCGGTTGAAAAAGGCTCAAGCCCGGTTGGAATCGGCTCGTCCTTATGCCCGGAAGATGGCCGAAGTTACCTTGGATTTGGCGGCTTTAACACCTTGGTCGTTTAATCCCTTACTCCGAAGGCATCATTATTATTTGAGGGATCTGATCATCGTTTTTACAGGTGATCGGGGCCTTTCTGGGGATTTTCATCACGAGATTGCTGACCGGGCAATAGAATTTGGCCAGAGACTAGCTGTCAAAAGTAAAGTCTCTTACTATTTGATTGGATTAAAAGGTTATAATCGTTTTTTGGAAAAGCAGATCCCGTTTTTTAAACGCTTCGAAGGATCGGTTGCCGGAGTTTCCTTTGAATCAGCCCAAAATCTTAGCAAAGAGATTATTAATTGGTACACTGGGGAGCAATTTGATCGGATTTATCTTTACTATTCCAAGTTTTATTCGGCCTTGTCCCAAAAACCGCACCCGTTTCAATTATTACCGATCGATCCGGCTCAAGCCAAGGTCAAAGAAGAAAGCGGGCTTTTCATCTTTGAACCGGCTCGAAAAGAGTTGCTTGACAGTATTATACCTCGTTATATTGAAAGCGAGATTTTTAGGGCGTTTTTAGAAACGGAAGCTGGAGAACTTGGGGCGCGGATGGCGGCGATGTCAGCTGCTTCCGATAATGCGGCGGAGATTATTAAAGATTATCAATTAGAATTTAACCGAATCCGTCAAACCCAAATTACAAATGAAATCGCGGAGATTGTTGGCGGGGCTGAAGTATTAAAAAAAGAATCTGACAAATAGGGTGAGGAATAATGGGCACCGGGCATATTGTTCAAATAATCGGGCCAGTACTGGATCTTGAATTTTTACCGGAAGAGCTCCCTGCCATTAATACAGTTGTTAAGATTGATTTGCAACTCAAAAAACAAGGCCATCGGGAAGTGGTAGCCGAGGTAATGGGTCATTTGGGCAATAATCGCGTGCGTTGCTTGGCCTTAAATTCTACCGATGGTTTAGTTAGAGGAATGGAGGCTACCAGCACCAATCAACCGATTATGGTTCCGGTAGGCCGTGAAACCCTTGGCCGGGTCTTTAATGTGGTTGGAGAGACGATTGACGGTGGCTCGAAGGTAGAAGCCGGTTTAAAACTTCCGATCCATCGTAAACCGCCTGGATTTGAAGAACAAAACATTGATCAACAGATTTTGGTCACTGGAATTAAAGTAATCGACCTGTTGGCGCCATATCCCAAAGGTGGCAAAGTGGGTTTATTCGGAGGGGCCGGCGTTGGTAAGACCGTAATCATTATGGAATTAATCCGGAATATCGCAACCCATCACGGAGGGTTTTCGGTCTTTACCGGAGTGGGGGAGCGTACCCGCGAGGGGAACGACCTTTGGCTGGAAATGAAAGACTCGGGAGTTATCGATAAAACCGCTTTGGTCTTCGGCCAGATGAACGAACCGCCCGGCGCCCGCCTTAGAGTGGGGCTGACCGGATTGACCATGGCTGAATATTTCCGCGACTATGAAGGCCAAGATGTGTTGTTGTTTATCGATAATATTTTCCGGTTTGTCCAAGCCGGTTCCGAGGTTTCGGCGTTATTGGGACGGGTTCCTTCAGCTGTCGGTTACCAACCGACTTTAGCCAATGAGATGGGCGCTCTCCAAGAGAGGATTACTTCCACTGGAAAAGGTTCGATTACCTCAATTCAGGCTATTTATGTCCCGGCCGACGATTATACCGATCCGGCCCCGGCGACTGCGTTCACTCATTTGGACGCCACTACTAACCTGGAACGGAGTATTGCCGAACTTGGGATTTATCCGGCAGTAGACCCGTTATCTTCAACCTCAAGGATCTTAGCCCCCGTATTTGTTGGTCAGGAGCATTACCAAGTGGCCCGCGGGGTTCAAGAGACTTTGCAACGTTATAAAGAGTTGCAGGATATTATAGCCATTATGGGACTGGATGAGTTGAGCGACCATGATAAACTGATTGTTGCCAGGGCCCGGAGGTTACAACGTTTTCTGTCCCAGCCATTTTATGTGGGTGAGAACTTTACTGGGATTCCCGGTAGATTTGTGAGCCTTGCCGAAAATATCAAAGGCTTTAAAGAAATATTGGAGGGAAAACACGATCATCTACCGGAAGAGGCTTTTTTTATGGTCGGGACTATCGAAGAAGTTGTAGAAAAAGCCAAACGGTTGCAGGAGGTGACTTCAGGTGCCGGAGACAAACGGTAAAAATAAAAGTAAAAAATTGTTATTGGAAGTTGTAACACCGACAAAGGTGGAATTGAGAGAGGAAGTCGATTACGTGGTTGCCCCTACTATTCGGGGAATGATTGGAATCATGCCTAGGCATATCCGATTAGTGACTACTTTAGATACAGGGATCCTCCGTTATAAGAAAAACGGAACAAACTACTATATGGCGGTAAGCGAAGGATATATGGAAGTGACCCCTAACAAAGTGATTATTCTAGCCGAGGCCGCCGAACTTCCCGAACACATTGATGTTGAGCAAGCGCTTACTGAAAAACGCAAAGCTGAGGCAGAGCTTTATCGGCCAATGGCTGAAAAAATCAGCTTTGCCAGGACTCAGGTTAACTTACAACGGGCTTTGATTAAACTGCAAGTTGCTAAAAAATATCGTAAACCGCAAGAATAAAGCCGAGACATATATATCCCAATAAGCCCTTTGGATACGCGCAGATCATTACCGATTAAGGGAATTGTTGGTTTTTGAACCTCTACAGAGGTTTTTTACTTTTTATGGAGAAAACCATCATCAATTTAGTATAAAACCAGCTTACATTGAACATCGAGAGGTGATCTGAATGGGGATCAACAATTTACTTATTTCTGAGAAAGCTAAAACTGCTTTGACTGAGATCCAAAAACATTTAATCGCCGATTTTGAAGTCGAGGGATTGGTGGTTTTTGGGGCTGGGGTTAAAAAGGCGGCAGCCGATGAATACGGATCCGACTTGCTGGTAATTACCAAAGAACAGGCGAGCCTTGGTCAAAAGCAGGCCATGAAGGATTTAGTTAATGGAATTAATGATACTTTTGGGTCTAATTTTAAACTAATGATTTTCGACAGGAATACCTGGGAATCCTGGTCGGGGCAATCCCTTTACCAGGAGGTCACCAAGGAAGGGATGGCTATTTGGTAATAGAAAAGTGGCGGCCTGCTGGTGTTTTTACGAAAATTCCCTGCGTACCGTACCGCTATGGGTGGACCAGGCAAGTTTTCGCCGTCGTAATTCACCCCTCCAGCATCGACATTAGTTTTTAATTAATGGGTTGCATATTAAGGAGGAGCGCCAGCAGATACGACAATTGGCATTGTGCCGCCGCCATTATCATTATAGCCGGGATTCATTGAAATTATACTTAAAAAATAAAAGTTTAATCTCTTCTTTTGGCAGATTTAATAATTACCGGATCTTTCGGGACATCTTGAAAATACCCGAGTGTTCCGGTGGGGACGTTTTGAATCCGCTCCGCGATCTCCAACCCCTCGATAACCTTACCAAAAACACAGTAGCCATAACCTTCCGTAGATTCGTCTTGGTGATCCAGGAAGAAATTATCAACAGTATTGATGAAAAACTGTGATGTGGCGCTGTCTAATACTGAGGTCCGGGCCATAGCGACGGTACCGCGAAGATTAGAAAGACCATTTTTAGCTTCATTTTTTATAGGCGCATCTACCTTTTTCTGGTTCATATCCTCAGTAAAGCCGCCGCCCTGAATCATAAAACCAGGGATTACCCTATGAAAAACAGTGCCGTTATAAAAGCCGGAATCAAGATAACGCAAAAAATTAGCAACACTGATGGGGGCTTTATCGGGATAAAGTTCTAAAACGATTGTCCCGAGCGAGGTTTCAAGAATAACTTGGGGATTTGACAAATACTTCTGTTGTTGGGTTTGATCCACTTTAGCTGTCTCCTTTTCTGAAATAAAACTAAATACTAATAAGCTTAATCCGACTAATACCGCTAAAATTACGATTATAAATCGAAAGCGGCCCTTTTTGGATTGTTTGCTTGTTTGTCCCATTTTGAACTCCTGATTTTTGGATTTTGTATATCTATCGGCTAACATTAAACATTATAAATCTTAATAATCTAATAAACAACCTAGCATACGAAGGGCGGGAAGTCAAGCCAAAAGACAGTAAGATTTTTTGAATTGATAATAGTTACCCCGGTATAATGTGACCAGGTATTTTCCCCGATACTTTTAGTATACAATATCAATTTCACAAGGAGGCGTCAATGCGAGAGTTTAGGATCGCTGTTAGCCGATTTGATTTGTCCAGGTTTATTGGGAAAGTATTAAATTTTTTGCATCGGAATAATATATCGCCAACAGTTATGGCCTGTTTTTCGGAAGATGGCGATTTAAAGGGGTTGGAAGTTGACGAAATCAATCAAGATTTTATTCGGGAACTATTATTTCAAGGAAAAATCTTTTTTTTACCATTCAGCGATATTAATATCGGGGAACCGGTTCCGTGTGCCGATGGGAACCAATATTCATTTCCTGATCCGGGCGAACTTGATGAAGAGGTTGCAGTGTCAGTCGATGAAGTTGAGTCGGTTGGGTTTTTGGTTCAGATAGATCAGGATATGGCCGTAATAGTTTCGGCTGTTTTCCAAGGCGGGGAATATTATGAGATCGAATCGGAGGAGATGGAGGAGGACCTGCAGGAGTTTAGCGAACCGATGACCCAGTTTGTTCAGGGGTTTGTGATCGGTTAAGGCATATTTAAATCACCTCCAAAGCAGTATGCACATAGCATAATGTTAGCGGGAATTATTTTTGGCGCTAGGTTCCCGTAAACGATAATGGAGGTGATTAAATGGTTGAAGCAAATGAAAATATAAATCATGATTATTTTGAGTTGGAGCTTGATGAATCGGATTCATTGGAGACACTGGCCAAGGCTTTTGAAATCACTAAGGAAGTAGTGACACAAGCAAACCCGGAGGTTGATCCAACTCAGCTTAATCCCGGACAAAGGGTTAGGCTTCCGTTCCCGGAGCGTTGCCGAGGGTCCATATATATTGTCCGGCACGGTGATACCTTGGCGAGCATTGCCAGGCGGTTCAATAGTACTGAGGCTGCGATCCGAAGGGAAAATCCGTTCTTAAATGTCATCAGGTTACGGCCAGGATTGCCTTTATGCATACCAGCGCCGCGGCCAAGGCCGTGTCCGGGATTTTTTTACACGATTGCCGCCAGAGATACCCTGTTTAGTATAGCAGCACGATTTAACACTACTGTCCAGGCGATTTTAGGGGCCAATCCGGAATTGGATCCCAACCGGATCTTTATTGGGGAACGGATTTGTATTCCTGTGCCTCAACCGTCGCCTTGCCCGGGGTTTTTCTATACGGTAATGGCCGGAGACACGCTATTTAGTATTGCCGCCCGCTTTAATACGACTGTGCAGGCGATCTTGCAGGCCAATCCCGGGCTTGATCCCAACCGGCTCTTTATCGGCGAACAAATCTGTATTCCCATATCGCAGCAGCCTATCTGTACTGGATTTATTTATGTAATAGCCGTTGGAGATACCATATTTAGCATTGCGCGGCGCTTTAATGTTTCGGTGGACTCAATTTTGGCTGCCAATCCGGGACTGGATCCGAACCGATTATTTATTGGGCAGGGGATTTGTATTCCAAGGTAGAGTTATCACCCCTTATTAGGGGTGTTTTTTCTGAAAGAAACCTTCAATGTCGAGCAAAAAAAGGCTGCCCCGTTATTTTGGGTCAGCCTTCCTCAAGTCTTGGGCTTTATACCAAGTTGCATTCAAAGTGCAACTATAGATTGTGTTCTCTCCGCAGCATTGCTGCGTTCCACATAAAAGTTGCACTATAATTGAATGCAACTTGGTATTAGTTACGAACTAACGGCATTACCGTTAATATATTCTATATATTTCCTAAATTTCCTTTTAAAAATATATTTTCAGTTGAATTAGTTAAATTTAATCCAATCCCAATTACCGTGAGGAATGAGCGTTTGTTACAGATAAGTTGATGGCAAACCATGAATAACTGCAATGAAAAGACGGCGAGTTTTATCATATCGTTATTCTTTGTTTAGTGAAAACGGAGAGCCAAATCATGAGTGAAACCGGGTTTTGGAGAATTAAAGTGGTTTGCAAACATTACAATGAAAACATAACGGAGCATTTGCTAGTTGATTCGTATTTCAGTTACCAAATGTTAACGAAAAAGAAAAGAGATTTAGTTTTAAATAAGATTTGGGTAGTAGTTGAATTTAATAGCGTAAAAATTACTGTCCCGCATAAAGTTAGGTTGTACTTTGCTAGAAAATAAATGTAAAATAAAGATTGAAATCATATTCTTACGGAGGTATTAAATTGAAATCCTATACTCTCAAGTATGGTTGCAATCCCCACCAAAAACCGGCTCAAATATACGCTCCCCATGGCGAGCTGCCTTTGGAAGTATTGAACGGCAATCCCGGTTACATCAATTTCATGGACGCCGTCAATTCCTGGCAATTGGTTAAAGAATTGAAACAGGTTTTAAAGCTGCCTGCCGCCGCTTCTTTCAAACATGTTAGCCCGGCAGGTGCGGCTATCGGCTTACCGTTGAGCGATACCTTAAAAAAGGCTTACTTTGTTGAAGATCTAGACTTATCACCGTTGGCGGCGGCCTATGCCCGCGCCCGGGGCGCGGATCGGATGTCTTCCTTCGGGGACTGGGCCGCTTTGAGCGACATTGTGGATCTTCCTACCGCTCAGATTTTGAAACGCGAGGTCTCCGACGGAGTGATCGCGCCGGGATATACTCCCCAAGCCTTGGAACTCCTTAAAACCAAAAAGAACGGCAATTATAACATCGTTAAAATCGACTCGGATTATGAACCGGACAATATTGAAGCCAGGAGTATTTTCGGGATCACCTTTGAACAGTTGAGAAACGAGAAGGTTCCAAGTTACGAGGACCTTCAGGAGATTGTGACCGCCAATCAAAATCTGCCCGATGAAGCGAAACGGGACCTGATCATTGCGATGATTACTTTAAAGTACACTCAATCCAATTCCGTTTGCTACGCCTATGACGGACAGGTTATCGGCAACGGCGCCGGGCAGCAGTCCCGGATCCACTGCACCCGTTTGGCCGGGGATAAGGCTGATCTTTGGTACCTAAGGCAACATCCCGTTGTTTTCAACTTAAAATTCAAAAAAGGGTTGGGACGGCCGGATCGGGACAATGCCATCGATCTCTATCTGCGTAACGATATCACTGCCAACGAGTTAAAAGTTTGGCGGGAACTGTTCGATGAAGAACCGGTAAGGCTGTCGCCGGCGGAGAAAAGTAAATGGATTGCCGGGTTAAAAGGGGTCTCCGTAGGTTCGGACGCGTTTTTTCCCTTCCGGGACAACATCGACCGGGCTTACCAGAGCGGGGTCCGTTATATCGTCCAACCTGGAGGATCGGTCAGGGATGATAGCGTATTGGCGGCCTGTAACGAGTATGGGATTGTAATGGTGTATTCCCATTTGAGGTTATTTTATCATTAGAATAAAAAAAAGATTATTCATATTAAAATTATGCAAACCTGCTCAGCCCGGCTTCCCGGGCTATTTTTTCGCATTTTCAAACTCAACCCCGGTTAAGGTCCGATTGAGTGGAGGGTACCGGTACGCCCGGTAAGCCGGGAAGTATTGATTCATGATGTTAATGGTGCATTAGGATAAATTTCGATAGCAATAAAGTGAAGTAGTTCCTTATGTTTGCAGCATATATATTATAAAATAAACTCATTACTTTTACAATTAATAGCAGACCCATAAAAACGGTCATTTTAACCTGGCTTCCGCTGGTAATAGTATCACAATCCTGGATCTGGGAATTTTTGAGGTATAATAAATAAGATAATCAAAAAGGGTTTTAAAAGTTATCCCTTCCGGAACATACAAGATTTGTTACTGTCGGTTCTTTTGTTTGACATAAGACGGAACTTGGGACGAAAACGGGTAGTACCGGTGGCGATAACTACCCGCATGTTTCTCAAGTTAAAAGAACCAACTATTCAAGAAGGATGGGATGAGGTGAAGGTAGATGATGAATTATAATATTTATAAGGCTGTTGACTCATCAACAGCCTTATGATGCGGTGAATATTTAAGAATTACACGTTTGACAGATTGTACTAAAGGGTCTGCTGGGATGGACAAGAGTTAATCCTTGGACGCATGGGATCCGATGGCTATTGAGTTTTGTGATTACAACTTGCAATACGGCTAAAACAGCTAGGATATGGTTGATTGCGCTATTCAAATTCCCGTTTCTTAAAAGCTGTTGCGCCTGGGCCAACCGATTCAAAATGTCCCGTTTCGGTTTCTTTGATAGCGGAAGGTCTCGAACGGACCCCCTTAATAACTCAAGTTGGCCTAATATTTTATTGATGGTGCCATTAGTCAAGGGTCTAGATAACAAATCAGCGAGTTTTTGGGAGACTTTCTCGATCCCTCTTAAAATAGTACAGGTATTTGCCATTTGATTTCACCTCCCGTTTCATAATATGAGCTAGTAAGTTTTATTTGTAGTTCAAAGGGATAAATTGGGCGGTAATACTATTAACTTCTGTTTTCGTACTATATTATTTATCATAACAACCATTGTAATTAGTTCGATTTCGATTAGGAAAAGAAGGAAATATCCGGGAAAAACAGAATAATAAATATAATTTTCCTACATAAACTTCGGAGAATTTTTTGGTGGAGGCAAGCCATGAGAAAAATGACTTGGAGCAATATATTCTCAGTCGTGATTGCCATAATGGCGATGGCGGCGGCTGGCAAGAGCCTATATCAACCCGGTTTCTACTCAAATACTGATACTAATTTTCTACGGTTAGTCGCTAATCAAGACCTTGTAATACTGGCTATTTTTGTTCCGCTGCTGTTGATTTCTACTTGGTTAGCTTCTCATAACAACTTTCGAGGGACGCTAGCCTGGCTTGGAGCAGTGGGATACTTGAGCTATGTTTATTGCGGATATGCTTTTGGAGGGGTTTCGGTTAAACTTTTCCTTTTGCATATTGCAATCGCGGCCTTATCATCTTTTTTGCTATCTGCCAAGCTCGCTACTATTAATCACGAAGCGATCCGCCTCCGGTTTACCCCGGTTACTTCTTTCGGTTTCACTGCATTTTTCATGATTATGGTTGCCCTTTTAGTTGAGGTTTTATGGTTGCAAGGCCTAATACCAATATTTAGAAAAACGATTATAGAACTTCCATTTCTAAGCTTAAATAGTTTTTTAGCTGTTCAAGTGTTGGATCTGGCATTTTTAGGTCCCCTTTGTTTATTGGCCGGGTTCTGGTTATATTTTCAGAAGGCTGTGGGATATGTTTTTACAGCGATGCTCCTAGTTATTATTCCTGCGAAATTTGGAACGATGGTTACCGACTTTAACCTGATCTTAAACTTACAGCAAACTAATTTAATCTTTTCAATTTTAACGTTGGTTGCACTGGTTCTCCTAATTTATTTCCTTAAAAAATTAAAGGAGGAAAAATTAACCAGCTATTATAACCGGATTTCCGGTAGTTATTAGGTTGTTTTAGATGTTTATATGGTTTACTTGGCGAATTGATGTTTATTATCATTATAGCGGGGGTCAGCAATGTATTTTTTACTGTTATTCGTTACCGCATTTTTATTAATCTCAATCTTCAGCACTAACTGGCCGACTAAGCTTTATCACCATCAACTCTTAAAAAAAATTGCCCGGGAGCTGCAGACTAAACCGATAATTCAAGGGATGCTCTTTTCCAACGTTTATTCGGAAATTATTACTGTTTATCAAGGAAAGGATATTAGGATTAGGTTTATTGAAAACTCGATCGATTCAATCAAGGCCAATTCCGGGCTGGAAATCAGAATTAGAGAATATGCCGGGGTAGTGATGGAGTTTTACCGGATTAAACGTAACAAAAAGGCCTGGGGGGATTTTCAACAGTTTTTAAGCGGGGACAACCGGATTGATTCGGAATGGTCTATTTTGACCACCAGCCCAGATCGGGCAAAGGAGTTATGGAACCGTTCCCAACTGAATGAATTATTGAAAACCACCCCGCAATTAGAACAAATCTTAATCAATCAGCAAGAAATAATTATTCAGCTAAAAAAATATCATTCCAGTAATTTGATCCTTAATGTCTTGAATCAGGCAGTTTCTTGTTTCCTTTGACAAATAAAAATCTTTCTTCTCTTGACACTCCATCAGAATGATTGTATAGTAAAAGAAATTATCCAACTACATTTCTACTTATATATCAAGGCAATGATCGGAAGGAGTAGGCTTTAATCAGGTTAGAGAGAGGGGCCGGTTGGTGGTGAAAGGCCTCACCTAAATAAGCCGAAGGTCGTCCGGGAGCCGCCGGTGTGAAATCACTTAACTCCGGCCGGGTAAGCCCGTTACTGCGAAAAAAGCGCCCGTACAGGGTAATTAGGTGGTACCGCGGAAGCCAAGACTTTCGTCCTTTTGACGTAAGTCTTTTTTTATTTTTTCAAGGAGGTTATAGTAATGAATCTACCGACAGTTTATAATCCACAAGCAGTTGAAGAAAAATGGTACCGGTTTTGGCTTAAACAAGAATATTTCCATGCCGACGCCAACAATGAGGGAGAGCCTTTTTGCGTTGTCATTCCACCACCGAATGTTACCGGTGTGCTTCATCTGGGACATGCTTTGGATAATACGCTCCAGGATACTTTAATCCGCTGGCGGCGCATGCAGGGTTACAATACTCTTTGGATGCCGGGGACCGACCATGCCGGCATCGCCACCCAGGCAAGAGTGGAAGAAGCTTTGGCCAAAGAAGGGTTAAGCAAACATGATTTGGGAAGGGAGAAGTTTTTAGAACGGGTCTGGTCCTGGAAAGAACAGTATGGCGGGACTATTATTAAGCAACTAAAACGCCTGGGAGCTTCCTGCGATTGGCAACGAGAACGGTTTACCATGGACGAAGGTTGTTCGGCTGCGGTCCGCGAGGTCTTTATCCGACTTTATGAAAAAGGTTTGATCTACCGCGGCAGTTACTTGATAAATTGGTGCCCCAAGTGCCAGACAACAATCTCCGACATTGAAGTCGAACATGAGGAACGCGACAGTTTTCTCTGGCATATCCGTTATCCGCTAGCTGATGGTTCAGGCTATCTGGAAGTGGCCACTACCCGGCCGGAAACAATGTTGGGTGATACCGCAGTGGCGGTAAACCCGGAAGACAAGCGATATCAACATTTGATGGGGAAGGAATTAATCTTGCCGGTAATGAACCGGAAGATCCCGATTATCGCCGACTCTTATGTGGATCTGAATTTTGGGACCGGAGCGGTGAAGGTAACCCCGGCTCACGACATTAATGACTTTGAAATGGGCCTCAGGCACAATCTGGCTCAAATCACGGTAATCGGCTTTGATGCCCGGATGACTTCTGAAGCTGGAAAATACGCTGGAATGGACCGGTATGAGTGCCGTGAGCGCCTGGTAGAAGAGTTAAAACGAGAGGGATATTTGGTAAATATTGAGCCGCATCGGCATGCGGTTGGCCAATGTTACCGTTGCGATTCCATTATCGAACCCTTGATCTCCAAACAATGGTTCGTTAAAATGAAGCCTTTAGCTGATCCGGGGATTGAGGCAGCGCTTAACGGCCAGATTACTTTCATTCCGGAACGCTTCACCAAAATATATTTAGGTTGGTTGGAAAACATTAGGGATTGGTGTATCTCGCGCCAGTTATGGTGGGGTCACCGGGTACCGGTTTGGTACTGTCAAGATTGTAATGAAGTAATCGTCTCCCGGACTGAACCGGCCGAATGTCCGAAATGTAAGAGCCGTCGGCTAGAACAAGACCCTGATGTTTTGGACACCTGGTTTTCATCAGCCCTTTGGCCATTTTCCACATTGGGTTGGCCCGAACAAACTCCGGAACTAAAGAAGTATTACCCGACTTCGGTTTTGGTCACCGGAAGGGATATTATTTTCTTCTGGGTAGCCCGGATGATCTTTATGGGATTGGAATTCATGGAACAGGAACCATTTAAAGATGTCCTAATTCATGGTTTGGTTTTAGATAAATACGGTAAGAAAATGAGTAAGTCAAGGCCGGAAACGATTGTCGATCCGCAGGATATCATCGATAACTACGGCGCTGATACGCTCCGGTTTACCTTAGCAACCGGGACCGCTCTCGGGCAGGATCAACGGTTTCAAATGGAAAAAGTGGAAGGCAGCCGGAACTTTACCAATAAAATTTGGAACGCCGCCCGTTTTGTTTTGATGCATGAAGAGTCAAACCAAGCAGGGAACCTAGTCGATAACCTCCAGGCTTCATTGATCCAATCGTTTATGGTGGGAGAGACCGATGCTATTCCGGTTGAATGGTTGTCACTACCGGACCGATGGATTTTGACCCGTTCTGAAAAGGTTACCGCTGAAGTGACCAGGTTATTGGAACAATATGATTTAGGCGCGGCCGCCTCCTTGCTGTATGAATTTTTATGGAATGAATATTGCGATTGGTATATTGAACTATCCAAACCCCGTCTCTACCAAAAGGAAAACGTTTTGGAAAAGCGGACCACCCTGGCTGTGTTATCGCGGGTTTTAAGGCAGACCCTGGAGTTGCTCCACCCATTTATGCCGTTCCTAACTGAAGAGATTTGGCAAACATTGCCTCACCAAGGTGAAAGCATAATGGTTGCCAAATGGCCGATTGCTTCCGATAAGCTGCAATTTGAAACCGTCGAGGCGGAAATGGGTTTGGTAATTGAAGTAATCCGGGCTATTCGGAATATGAGGTCCGAGGCTAATGTCCCGCCAGCGAAGAAGATTGCGGCCATTTTTAGTTGCGCTTCCGAAAAACAACAAGTTTTGGAGCATAACATCGGTTATCTCACTAATCTGGCCGGTTTAGAGAGCCTTCAAATTAGTGGTGAAAATATTTCCAAACCTGAGAAATCGGTGAGCGGAGTTGCCGGGGGGGTAACCATATTCCTGCCTATGTCCGGCCTGGTGGATGTAGCCAAGGAGAGGGAACGATTTGCTAAAGAATTGAACCAATTGGAAACGGAAATCACGAAACTAAAAGGCAGAATAGAAAACCCAGCCTTCAGCCAAAAAGCGCCACCGGAGATTGTAGCTAAGGAACGGGTCAAACTGGAAGGGTTTAATGAAAAAGCGTCCAAAATAAGGGAGCGCCTGCAAGAATTGGATTAAAACAGAAAAAAGGGCCGGTAATTATAATAGTTACCGGCCCTTTTTTATATGAGAAAACCCCAAGCTAGGCATAGGGTTAGCGGTGAGGAGGAATATAGAAATTTTCGGTTTAATAGCCGCGTCCGTCATTGCTACCATGGCTAATTGCCATAGCGCTGGCAGATACTATTTGTAAAAACCCAAAAAACGATTTAGCCTTGGAACGATAAATTTTAGAGCAGGTTTTTTGAATTGTATAAGCAAAAACGAGTCCGCCAATCAATCCGATTACCGATGAAAAAACCAAGCCGATCAATACTTTTTGCCGACCATCCCACAAAAGGACCGTCGATCCGGCAGTAGCAAGGGCGGCGCCTGTCAGTCCGGAGATTAGGGCATGGCTTTCACTGGTTGGGATGCCGAAATACCAAGCTAACGTAGACCAGGTAATAATCCCTACCATCGCTGCGCCTATGGTAATTAGGCTGATAGCTTCCGGTTGAACGATCCTGGTCCCGATGGTTTTAGCAACCTCCTTACCATAAAAAGCTCCTAATCCATTACAGACAGTCGCTAAAAGGACAGCCCATTTTGGTTTTAATACCCTTGTCGAAACAACAGTAGCAATGGCGTTGGGAGAGTCGGTCCACCCGTTCACGAATTCCGATAATAAGATTAAGAAAAGGACAAATAACAAGCCGAAGTTTAACAACATCAGTTAACCTCCACTGCAAGACATGTCAATTAAGTATTTTTCATGGCTATGCCTTCGACGATATTTGCTACATCTTCCAACGCGTCAAGGGTATTTTCAAGATGGTCCAATATTTCCCGCCATTTGACTACGGTTAGAGGGTCATAGTCCCCTGAAAATAATTTCTTTACCTCTTCCCGGTAAATTTCGTCCCCTACGTTTTCAAGCCGGTTTATTTCAACTACCAATTGGTTGTCCACCGCGATCCGGTTAATTTTTCTCAAATTATGCATGATCGCTACCAATTCGTGGGCAGAAGCGACAATCAGCCTAGCCATTTTTTGAGCAGCTTCATTAGTTTCATTAATATTAAACATGTTAAAACGGTGAGCTGTTGCTTCAATACTATCAAGGATGTTATCTGTTTCCTTAGCGATCAAAAAAATGTCTTCACGATCAATTGGGGTGATAAAAGCCCGGTTTAATTCGGCAATGATATCATGGGTAAGTTCATCGCCCCGGTGCTCCAACCTTTCCAATTCTTGGATCTTATTTTCCTTATCAGTAAGGTCATAAGTTAGATTTTGTAAAGCTTGGGCAGCATTGGCCACATTTGCCGCGGCAGTTTCAAAGAGATAAAAAAACTTTGAATCCCGTTCTCCAAACATTAGATGTCCTCCTATACTAAATGGATTTTGTAGTTAATCAAATTATTGATTGGATAATGAACAATGTATACAAATTCACCAAAAATCTACTTAAACCTTTGGAAACCCGCAAAATTTTTATAATTTTAAAATATATTTAAGTGCTGCAAACTTCGTTTTATATTATGAAACCGTTCTCAATCATCGTTACCAATAAATTAGAAAATTATCAAATGTAGATTGGTAGCTTTTGTGAAATAAAAACCTCCTTATACAGTTTTGTTTTAAACTGGATTAAGAGGTTCCAAAATTTTTTTTGGCAATTTTAAATTAATTTACTTCCCAGGATTATAACCCAAAGCTTGTGAGACCCGTCTGCCAATTTCGATAATTTTTGGGATCACAACTTGGTCTAACTTTTCCCGGGTCATCCGTAAGGTTGGGCCGGAGACACTAAGCGCTGCTATCACCGAACCTTGATGATCCCTGACTGGCACGGCCACACAACGGATACCTAACTCGTGTTCTTCATCATCGATTGCATATCCTTGGTCGCGGATTCGGACAAGATGCTCCATTAAGCTGGTTGGATCGGTAATGGTATTGGATGTAAAACGGTGAAACTTCCCTTTTGATATTAATTTTTTAAGGCTATCTTCAGATAAATAAGCAAGGAGGACCTTTCCTAAACCTGTGCAATATCCGGGTGATTTCCCCCCAATGTGCGATCCCATTGTTAAAGGACGATCCATGTCGATTTTATCGATATAGATTACCTCATCTTGATCCAGGATGCCAAGGTGGATCGCTTCGTTGCAAACATTCATTAATTCCTTTAGGAAAGGTTTAGCTACTTTCCGTAGATCAATATTATTGAGTACGGTCATTCCCAATTGAGCAAGATGTATTCCCAAGTAGTATTTTTCCGTTTTGGGGTTCTGTTGGACATAGCCTGCAGTCACTAGGGTGGACAATAATCGGAAAACGGTGCTTTTGTGTAATGATAATTCACGGCTTATTTCAGTAATACCTAATTCTGTGCCTGACTGGCCCAGAAGATCGAGAATAGCTAAAGCCCGGATTACCGAATTGATAACCCCATCCGTTATCGGAGATTTATTAGAGAGTGCATGAATACTAGTACTACTTGATATTGCCATTATAAACAACCTCCATATTTGCATGAAATCCGTTTGCTTGTTTATTTATCAAAGAATTAATATAAAGATAATTTTATTAAAAACAGAAGGAGGATTCTTAAACTCCATGTTGAAAATTTTATACATAGAAAACGAAATATTGTTTCGCAATACGAAACAACCAATTAAGTAATCTCCCAAATGCCGTATAAACCTTTAATTTTTTTCTTTAATAATAACGTATTTACAACTAAAATGCAATATAGGTACTTTCGTTAAACTTGCCAAAATATATTTTATTTGGTAATATGGTTTTAGAACAAAAAAATGGGAACAATGTTTCTCTGTACGGAACAATTTAGTTTTTAAAAATTTAACCTTTCTTAATATTATCCATGGAGCAAAAGGAGAATAAATATGCCCAACCCATTTTTTAAAGAACTAGACACCCCGTGTTTAATTGTTGAGGAAGGCATTATGGAAGCCAACCTCGGTAGAATAGCTAAGTTGGCTACGGAAAATAACGTCAGGCTTAGGCCTCATGCAAAGACCCATAAAAGTGTCCAAATTGCCCATAAACAGATACAGAGCGGGGCGGTTGGTTTGACCCTGGCGAAAATTTCAGAAGCTGCTATATTTGCCGAGAATGGTATTTCAGATATTTTTTTAGCTTACCCGGCCATAGGCGAAAAAAAGATAACGCGGTTAATGGAATTAGCGATGAAATGCCGTGTTAGTGTAGGAATTGATAGTATTGAAGGAGCTGCTGCAATAAACCGGGCTTTTGAAACTCATTCCAAAAGATTGCCGGTCTTGTTAGAAGTGGATACTGGCCTCGGGCGTACTGGAGTTGAACTGCAAAAAGCCTGTCTAATGGCGGAAGAAATAGTCCGGATGCCTTATCTCGAACTACAGGGGATTTATACCTATCGGGGCGCTTTATTGGGGGAAATTAAAGGGACAAGCCAAAGCGCTATGTGGGAAACAATTGAAAAGCAAGGCCGCGCCGAAGCGGAGATTATGGGAAAATTAGCGGTGGACTTACGAAAACTGGGTTTCGACATTCAGGTAGTCAGCGCCGGTTCTACCCCAACCGCTAGAAGTTCGGTTTCGGCCCCGGGATTGACGGAGATTCGGCCCGGTACGTATGTATTTAACGATGTCATGCAAGTAAAGCTGGGGGCTTGCAACTGGACAGATTGCGCCGCGAAAGTATTAGTAACGGTAGTAAGCCGGCCATCTCCGGACCGGGCTATTATTGACGGCGGCAGCAAAGTTTTTGCGGGTGACGTGAAACCGGATACTCCACCGCTTAATATCAAAGGTTTTGGAACGGTAATTACCATTGATGGGCAGCCACGAGAGGATATTTTGTTTGAGAGAATGACTGAAGAACATGGGATGCTGAAATTGTCCGGTTCCGCGGCATCCGATTTAAAGGTAGGGGAACGGTTGTTAGTTATCCCTAATCATATTTGTACTACGGTTAATCTGTTTAATGAGTTGTTGATTACCAAAAACCCGATAGCATCCGGGCAAGCCGAAATTGTAGCTTTGTGGCCGGTCGATGCTAGGGGTCGGTTGCAATAATACTGTCGTTTTTAGTGTACCAAATTGTTTTAAATATAGCTTTGCTTTAAATTGTAAATTTAACGGAACGATGTTTCGGGATGCGAGACAATTCGTATCAATGAAAAAATTAGGTGGCGGTATGTGATGTTTGATTTAGTGATCAAAAATGGGCGCGTAATTGAAGGCTCCGGAAGTCCTTGGTATACAGCAGATATTGGGATTTCCGCCGGTAAAATTGTAGCTATTTCCCGGGCCTTAAACCTTGACGAAGCCAAGCATAGTATCGATGCTAACCAAAAAGTAGTGGCTCCGGGGTTTATTGACATCCATTCCCATGCCGATCTGGCAATACTCAGGGAACCGGAGAGTTTAGGACGGCTAAGGCAAGGTGTGACTACTCAGGTTATTGGTAATTGCGGCCTATCGGCAGCGCCGATCAATTCCAAAGCGGCTTCCTTTTTAAAAACGCCTTATGAGGCGACCTTAGGAGCTTACTCCGAATGGAGTTGGTCCGGTATCGATCAATACATGGACCAAATAGGGCAAAATCCGCTCGGTACTAATATTGTAATCCTTTTAGGCCATGCCACCTTTCGCACTGCCGCAATGAACGGGGTGATCAACCGGCGGCCTACCCCGGATGAACTCAAAGAAATGCAAAAATTAATCGCGGCAGGGCTGGAAGAAGGGGCCTTCGGAATTACTACCGGTATGATCTACCCTCCCAGCTGTTATGCCGATACAGCCGAATTAATCGCTATCGCAAAGGCTACTGCGGAACACGGCGGTTTTTACGCTTCCCATATTCGGGGTGAAGGCCGGACATTGATCCCCGCCATCCAAGAAGTGATCGAGATCGCTGAGCAAGCAGGGGTCCCCGGCCATATTTCTCACCTTAAAGCTAATAGCCCCAAGTACTGGGGCAAAGTTAAGGAAGCCTTGAGCCTGATAGAGAGTGCCCGTCAGTGGGGCTTGGATATTAGTTGCGATCAATACCCATACGTGGCGGGAAGCGGTTCTTTGGGAGCGATCGTCCCTCCTTGGTGCCAAGAGGGCGGGGTGTCGGCAATGGTGGCAAGGTTGGGTCAACCGGCGATCCGGCAGCGGATTAAAGAAGAATTTGAGGTGGAGGATCTTCCGGGGTGGGATAATTACATTAAAGCTACGGGCTGGGACAACATCATAATTACCTGGGTTAAATCCGAGCGCAATAAAGATATTGAAGGGTTATCCATAGCTAAGATCACCGAACTGAAAGGGAAAGAACCTTGGGATGTTGTCGGAGATTTATTGGTTGAAGAAAACGGCGTGGTTCAAATGATCGGTTTTATCATGTCCGAAGAGGATGTCCAAACCGTAATGGGTTACCGGGGGACTATGGTTGGAAGCGATGGCATTGAAAGTGGGGAGAAACCTCATCCTAGGTTATACGGAACTTTTACACGTATTTTAGAACGATACGTTCGCAATTTACATGTACTTACTTTAGAAGAGGCTGTCTGTAAAATGTCATCTTTACCCGCCGCTAGGTTGGGCTTGAGTGACCGGGGCCTAATCAAGGAAGGGTTATGGGCGGATTTAGTTATTTTTGACCCGGAACAGATTGAAGAACGGGCTAATTTTACTGATCCGCATCGTCGACCGATTGGAATTGAATATGTAATCGTCAACGGTAGAATTAGTCTCATAAAAGGTGAGCCTACGGGCGCTTATTCCGGCCAAATTTTGAAAAAGAAATAGCCCCTGCCCGGAGATTGTAAGCCATTCGAGACCGGCATTGAAAATATTAAAGCAAAATTTATGGGGTTGAGGAGTGGCTCTTTGGATCATTTAGTCAAAGGTATTGCGTTTTTCGGCGATTTAACCCGGTTCAAAGGTTTTAACAAAACATAAAGCCAGTATTTAAAGAAGGGCAGTACCCGGCCCGCAGTGCCGCCAAAGTATGCAAATTT
Organism: Bacillota bacterium; assembly: GCA_023415835.1. Taxonomy (GTDB): domain Bacteria; phylum Bacillota; class UBA4882; order UBA8346; family UBA8346; genus JAAYHS01. The sequence continues at coordinate 15,783 of JAEZJK010000046.1, read as the reverse complement.
TTTAGAGGGATGCGGGTGGAGATTAAAGGGATAGATCATTTCCGGTTAAGTGAAAAGCTCTAAAGGAGGTGAGCAAGAAAATTAATTGGGTCGGAGTATCTGTGGAAGAAAGCAAATTTCTTCCGGTGGATCTTGTATCTAATCAGTGAGATCGAAATTACAAAGGAGTGTGTTAAATGGCGAAATATCAAAAACCCGGATTTTTAATGAAATGCGTTTTACTTGTATTTTGCTTAACTACATTCAGTATTTCATTTACAGCTTACGCCAAAAAACCTGTAACCTTGAAATTCGCCTCTTGGTGGTTTACTGAGGCCGGCCGGAAAGAATGGCTCAACGCGCATCTGGATAAATTTGAGAAAGAAAATCCCGGCATTAAAATTGAAAGAATTGCCATCGGCTCAACCGACGTCCATGATAAATTTATGACCGAGGCAGCTGCCGGGACTGGCCCCGATGTATTGTGGCTGCGCCACGTTTCATTAGGTCCTTTCTCCAAAATGGGATTTTTAGAACCATTGGATAAACATATCAATTTCAAAAAATATGATTTGGAAGAACTAAACAATGACGCTGTGATTAATGGGAAAAGGTATGCTTTGAACCTCATGTCGTACGCTTACGGACATCTTATTTATAACAAAAAGATGTTTGCGGAAGCAGGTTTAAAACCACCGACAACTCCGGAAGAATTAATCGAGGTCGCCCAAAAGCTGACGAAAGCCCCCGATTATTACGGCTTTGGTATGCCGGTGCTTCCCACGGAGTCTGAATACTTCGCCCAAGTAATACAAAAATTTGCCAGCGGATTTGACGTAGGTATTGCTAAAGACGGTAAAATTACCGTTAATGATCCGAAGTTTATCGAAGCTATCAAATGGTACAAGAAAGTATATGATGCCAACGTAACTCCGCGAGGGATCGGTTGGAAGGTTCAACGGAAGATGTTTGCTGATGGAAAGATCGCAATGATCAATGATGGCGCGTATCAATTTGGGATCATTGATGGATTTTATCCCGGCAAATCTAAGGACTTTGATGCAATCCGCCCGCCATTCCCTGGCAGTCATGTAATGTTTGATCAAAACTTCATTGCGATGAACAAAAATTCGAAAAATAAAGCAGAAGCGGCAAAGTTTCTCCAATGGTGGATTCGGGCCGATAATCAAGCCGAGTATAATATGTATGGTTTACATATCGGAACAACCAAAGTGAAATTCCCCAAAGCTTGGCAAGATGAACGTCCGTATTACGCGACCTTTATTGATCCCGCATTGAAACCAATGCCTACCGTGGTTGTAGGATATGAAGCTGAGAGCGAACAATTCCGACGGACTTTGGTCAACCACGTAGCTGAGGTCATATTCAGGAACAAACCGGTTGAAGAAGCATTAAACGACGCCCAAAAAGAGATCATGGGAATTATCAAAAAATAACTTCTCAAAAGCTGGTTAATTATTTAACCGATGTGCAATGGATGGGCCAAGGTGATTCTTGGTTTAAAAACCTTGGCCCATCTTATCAAAGTGCTGTTCATAGAAATTAGAAAGTGGGTAGTGCTATGAGTGAACAAGTCAAAAAGAAATTTGACGCCTTTCCCTATCTGTTAGTTATTCCTGCCCTCTCGATAGTTGCTTTAGTTTATTTTTACCCAATCATCAAGGGAATAGCCCTATCCCTAACTGATGCTAAATTCGTTGAAAATGCTACCTTTATTGGGCTTAAAAACTACATTCGAATGTTCAGCGATCCTAATTTTTTACACGCTTGTTATATAACTGCTCTTTATTCAGTTTTATATATTATCGGAGTTTTTGGGGTAGGCTTAGGGACTGCGCTTTTATTAAACGCTAAGTTTAAAGGGCGGCCTATAGCCAGGATGTTAATGATTATTCCTTACGCGATTCCCGATTTAGCCGCTGTTTTAGTTTGGAATTGGCTATTTGATTATCAATATGGTGTTTTGAACTATGTTTTAAAAGGAATCGGATTAATTGCCGAACCGATCCAGTGGTTAGCCAACCCCAATATTGCCTTGTTCAGTGTATTGCTAGTATCCGTTTGGCGTTTATTCCCTTTTCATTCATTGTCATTGCTCTCGGCCTTACAGGGTGTACCGGAAGAATTATATGAAGCGGCCGAACTTGACGGGGCCAATTCTTTCCAACGGTTTCTCAACGTAACTTTGCCTTCTATTAAGAGCATTATGGGGATTTTGTTTATCCTTACAATTATATGGTCATTCCAAAGGTTTACTATTTTATGGACTTTAACTCAAGGCGGGCCTTCGCGGGCTACTGAAACTATCGTAGTCCAAGTATATCTAAAGGCGTTTAAATTTTATGAAATGGGTTATGCCGGAGCGATTGGCACTGTCACGGTACTTTTCCTAATGCTGATAACGGTATTGTATTTTGGAATGAATAAAGAAACATCAAAGTAGTAAACCGGGAGGAGGAGAATAATGGTAGAAAATTCGGTGCAGTTTAAAAAGACGATCACTAAAACCATTTTTTATATCGTTTTAATAGCCACTTGTTTTTTGGTGACCTTTCCCATCTATTGGTTATGCAATAGCTCATTGCAACGGGAGAGCGATTTGTTTTCTTTCCCGCCCAGATTTTGGCCGCAACCGATTAGTTTCGAAGGTTATAGCAAGTTATTTTCGGAAGGGGCAATATGGACGTGGATTAATAATACAACCTTGGTGACTGTAGTTACAGTCTTCCTAACAGCGATCTTTGCAACCCTGGCCGGTTACAGTTTTTCCAGGTTTAAGTATCGCGGCCGTAACGCGTTGACATTAGCGATTATGAGCACTCAGATGATAGCGGGTCCAATGGTAATCACCCCCTTGTTCATTGTCTTCAGTAAACTTAAAATGATTGATACCTTTTCTTCCTTAATTATTGCCGATACCGCTATGTGCATGGCTGTGGCCGTTATGCTGATGAAGGGTTTTTTCGATACCATTCCTTTTGAAATTGAAGAAGCCGCTTATATCGATGGTTGCAACCGGTTACAGACGTTGTGGCAGGTTACACTCCCAATTAGCCTCAACGGTTTTATCACCGTCTTAGTTACCACCTTCTTTGTGACTTGGAACGAATATCTCTTTGGTTTGATCTTCATTAGCGATCAGGGCAAATGGGTTGGGAGCGTCGGCCTGGCTTCATTTATCGGTAGTTACATTGTTTCACAGGATCAAATATTAGCGGGGGCCACCATTTTTTGCTTGACCCCAGTTTTATTCTTCATGATCTTCCAACGGTTTATCGTGGTGGGGCTCACGAGCGGCGCGCTGAAAGGTTAGCTTAATATAAGAATACTTGGCGGAGATGCAATTGCAAACCATGATTTCTTCTGAAGAGTTAAAATCAAACCAGGTAAAGCTGGTAATAGCTTATATATTAATATGCCTTATCTGGGGGTCGGGTTATCCAATCAACCGGATTGGGATCGCTAGCATTCCACCTTTGATTTTCTTAGGGGGAAGGCTGTTGTTGGCCGGAATTTTAATTTTAAGTTACACCGGATTGAAGCAACAATCATTGCCTAAATTCTGCGGGGAATTGCGGGCTATAGTTATCCCTGGTTTACTGTTGTTTTTAGGAGGCAATGGATTTGGTATTTTAGGGCTAAAGACAGTTTCATCGGGTCCGGCCGCGTTGCTGGTCGCCATAGCTCCTGTATTTATGGCATTCTTTGATTTTTTGAAACCGGGAGCGGGCAAAATGAATGGCTTTGGTTGGTCAGGCTTATGCATCGGCTTTGGAGGCGTAACTCTTCTAATGCTAACAGGTTCGGAAGCCCAAGCCATAGATTTGCAAGGCGCAAGCTTGATTTTAGGAGGAGCGTTTTGTTGGGCTCTCGGTTCGGTCTATAACAATAGGGTCCGGAGTAACCTTCCGTTCATAATACAGATGGCAGGCCAAATGGCAGTGGGCGGGTTGGCTGTATTGTTACTAGGGATATTTTATCATGGTGGGCGGGAGTATTACTTCACCTGGCCGGGTTTAGCAGCCTTTGGATATATGCTCGTCTTTGACGCCTTGTTTGCTAATTGTTTATATTTATATTTATTACGCGCCTGGCCATCCGCCAAAGTTGGCACATATGCCTATATAACTCCATTTATAGCCGGGTTCATTGGGTTTCTCTTTCTTAACGAGCCGATCAGCCTCAAACTGGTTAGTTCAGGGATAATTACTCTTAGTGGGGTTTTTTTAGTCCAAAAGTCTTATTCGGGAAATTACAGGAGGCGTAATAATGCCAGAGCTTAATTTGATGACATGGAAAGAGATACGTAATGTATCCGATGAGGGCGCGGTGGTAGTGGTCCCAGTTGCCAGTTTGGAACAACACGGACCTCATTTACCGGTTCAAACAGACACACTAATAACCAGTAAAGTGGTTACCGCAGTTGATCAACAATTGCAACAACAGGGTATAAAATGTTATTTTGCCCCTACTTTATGGTTGGGGTGTTCCCCGCATCATTTGGATTTATTTACAATATCATTGGATCCCGATATTTATTCCCAAGTTTTAATTAACATCGGAGGTTCTTTGCTCAGCGCCGGTTTTCAACGGATTTTCTTCTTGAACGGGCACGGGGGGAATTCGGCTCCGGTTCAAGTGGCGATGAATACATTGGCTTTAAAATCCCAAGCCCTGATCGGTTGTGGAACCTATTGGGAGATGGCGCAAACCGCCATTCGCAAACTGCGCGAATCGGCCCCTGGTGGTTTGGCCCATGCTTGTGAATTAGAGACCTCATTAGTCCAATACTTACTTCCGGAAGCGGTTCGTCCGGGGTTAGCCGCTCCTTGTTATCCGAAAGTGTCATCCCATTCAACCATTGATATGACTGAATCAGGATCGATTAAACTCGGTTTGAGGTTTTCCGATCTTAATCCCGATGGTAATTTGGGTGATCCGACGTTAGCTTCTCCGGAAAAAGGACGGTGTTTTTTTGGAGCAATAGTAGCGTCAGTAGCGGAACAGATCGCGGAATTCTCCCAATTGTCCATTGGAAATCGGGCTATCGGTAAGAAAAAGAACGATATTCATTGTTCGGAGGAATAGCAAATGAGCAATGTCAAACTGAACGGCGTTCTACCAGTGCTAGCCGCTCCATTTGATGATACGGGAAAGGTATGCTACAGCGACCTGGAAAAACTGATTGATTTTCAAATCCAACATGGGGCCCGAGGTATTGTTTTATTCGGTTTCGCTACCGAGTTTTATAAACTTTCCGAATCAGAAAAACTGCAAATGTTACAAGTCTCAGTTCGGAAGGTAAATGGAAGGGTTCCCGTCGTCGCTTCGATTACCGAGCAATGTACCGAATTGGCGGTGAGGAAAGCTTTGGAAATGGAAGAAAACGGCGCTAACGCATTGATGGTCTTACCGCCATTTTTAATCCCGGCGGGGAAAGCGGCTTTCATCAATCATGTATTGACGATCGCCAACGCCGTCCAAATACCGATTATGGTTCAGTATTCACCGGTAGAGACCGGGGTAGCCATTGAAGCGAAAGTATTGGCGGACCTGATGGGTCAACGGTCAAACTTAAAGTACTTAAAGGTTGAATGTAAACCACCGGGGCCGATGGTCTCTGAAATACTAAGAGTAAAGACGTCACCCATTGACATTTTAGTCGGGTATGCCGGCCTTCAAATGATTGACACTTTACAACGGGGAGCCGTGGGAGTTATGCCCGGTTCATCCTTAACAGATATTTATTGCCGGATTGATCATCTATATCAAAACGGTAATCTTGAAGAAGCAATACTGTTGCATAACCGACTTATTCCGATGTTAAATTTCATTTTCCAATCCATTGAAATGATTATTAAGTGGGAAAAGGTTATATTGAAACGCCGTGGCGTAATCTCTTCCGAATACTGTCGGCAACCAGGTTATCAGCCCGATCGGGTTGCGCTGGAACTCTTCGAAAGTTATTACAGGCCATTAGTTGAAAGATCAATTTTTTAGGAGATGTAACGAAACCATGATCGATTATCGAAGCTTGAATGTTACTGAAATTATCAATGCTTCCGGCACGTTAACCGTACTCGGAGGGTCGTTGATGGCCCCCGAAGTATTAGAAGCAATGGCGAAAGCGGCTGGTTCATTTGTTGGCCTTAACCAATTGCTCGAAAAAAGCGGCGCCTACCTTGCCGAACGGTTGGGTGTAGGCGGAGCGTTAATTGTGAACGGGGCCGCTGCCGGGATGATCACAGCCATCTCAGCGTGTATGGCCGGAGACGATATTGCCCGGATCAGGAACCTTCCTGTTGCGGATGATCTAAAAAATGAAGCCATTGTCTTCAAGAGTCACCGTAACCTTTATGACCAAGCGCTTCGCCAAACAGGGGTCCGAATTCGAGAAATCGGCCTATCTGATTTTTCCTTTGAATGGGACCTGCGAAGCGCTTTCACTGAAAAAACTTGCGCGGTAGTATATTACGCCGAATTTGCCGACCAGCCCGGTTCAATACCGTTGTCGAAGGTCATCCAAATCGCTAAGGAATTTGAAACTCCGGTGATCGTTGATGCTGCGGCTGAGCTGCCCCCGGTAGAAAATCTTTGGAATTATTATCGGGCCGGGGCGGATCTGGTTTTGTTCAGCGGCGGAAAAGATCTTCGCGGCCCTCAGTCCGCCGGGTTGATGGTAGGCAGTGAAAAAATGATAACCTTATGCCGGTTAAACGGTTTTCCCAACTACGGGATTGCCCGTCCTTGCAAAGCGGCTAAAGAGGAGATTATGGGGATGGTTACGGCGATCGATTTATACCTCCAAGAGGATCATGTCGGCCGTTTTCGGCTTTGGGAGAAACAAGCGGCAACGTTTTTAGAGGCTCTTAAACCCATCTCTGAGATCAACCCTCGCCAGGTGTTTCCCGGAACTGACTATATAAGGCCCGCAGTGATACCCCGGGTTTACTTTGAGTTACCAACTTCCAGCGCAGCAGAGGCCGAAAAATTCCAGTTGGCCTTGATGAATGGCGACCCCGGGGTAGCAATCGCCCGGGAAGGGAGGAGATTGATCTTTAATCCTCATATGTTGAAACCCGGGGAGGAGGTATTAGTGGCTGAAAAAGTAAACGCATTGCTCCACTCATTTCTTAACGATAAATAGGAGGGGGAAAATGGCTTTTGATCTAGTGTTAAAAGGTGGCCATCTAATTGACCCGCAAAATGGGATTGATAGCCCAATGGATCTGGCAATAACTTTAGGTAAAATCAGCGCTGTCCAACCTGATCTTCCCGTGGAGCAAGCCGTAAAAGTGGTGGATGTCAGCGGCCTGATTATTACTCCGGGATTAATTGACATCCATTGCCATCTATATGCAACTCCGGGGGTTGGGGGAGCCTGCGCTGGAGATTGTAGTGTTTTTCCCGATGGTTTCAGTTTTCGTAACGGGATTACTACAATGGTCGATGCCGGAAGCGCCGGGTGGCGTAATTTTGATGATTTTCGTTTTCGGGTTATTGATCGCGCCGCTACTAGGGTCTTTGCCATGCTTAACCTGGTTGGCTTGGGGATGATGACTGATATCCCGGAACAGAACATATATGATATGGATCCCGAATTAGTCGCCGCTATGGTAGATAAACATCGTGATATCATCGTTGGGATTAAATCAGCACATTATTTTGACCCGGAATGGACCCCCACCGATATAGCCATCAAAGCGGGTACTCTGACCAACCTGCCGGTAATGGTGGATGTCGGTTTTTTTAGAAAGGAAAGGCCGTACTATAAATTAGTCACTGAAAAACTCCGGCCGGGAGATATTACTACCCATATATACCGGGCCCCAATCCCGTATGTAAATTCGTCAGGAAAACTCTATCAATATTTATGGGAAGCGCGAAAGCGTGGGGTAATCTTCGATGTTGGCCATGGGGGAGGCAGTTTTGTACTACGCAATGCGGTTCCCAGCATCCAACAAGGTTTTTATCCCGATACCATCTCCACGGACCTTCATACCGGAAGCATGAATGGGTCTATGATGGACTTGTTGAACGTAATGTCCAAGTTCTTAGCGATGGGAATGCCCCTTAGCGAAATCGTTAAAGCTACTACTAAGACCCCGGCTGCTTTAATCAAACAACAGGTATTGGGTTGCCTAAGTGTCGGGGCAGTTGCAGATATTGCTGTTTTAAACCTATTAAACGGTGATTTTGGCTACGCGGATCCGGCCGGGGGAAGAATCAGTGGGAACAAACGCCTCTGCTGTGAACTGACCATTAAAGAGGGACAAGTAGTATGGGACCGGAATGCCAGAACTGCCGTAGATTATCGTCTGTTAGGCGAATTTTATGATGTTAGGAAAGTCGACCAGATAGTTTCACCCGAACCAGAATAATTTGCTTTTTATTAAAATGGACAGGAGGAAAAATCAATGACAATCCAAACCAAAATTGATCAGATGGATCTCAAACTCCCTAAAATGCAACCGCCGGTCGCCAATTTTATACCAGTACGCAAGACCGGCAATTGGGCTTATGTTTCCGGCCATGCCCCGGTCGATGCTGATGGGAGAATTTGTATGAACGGAAAAGTCGGTAAAGAGTATTCAGTGGCGGAAGGCTACCAGGCGGCCCGTTTGGCAGCTTTAGCTTGCTTATCTTCGTTACAAACCACTCTCGGCAGCCTTGATCAAGTTAAAGGAATTGTAAAGATTGTCGGTTTTGTGAACTCCGCGCCTGGCTTTACCCAACAGCCCCAAGTAGTTAACGGGGCCTCGGATTTGTTGGTGGAAATCTTCGGGGGACAAGGCCGTCACGCCCGTTCGGCAGTTGGTATGGCTGAGTTGCCAGGTAATATACCGGTTGAAATAGAAATGGTTGTTGAAATCTAGGCCACAGAGAGCGGAATTATTAATTGGAGGATAAATGATGATATATGAATTATTGTTAAAAGGCGGGCATCTGATTGATCCTCATAACCATATCGATGGGCCGATGGATCTGGCAATCTCCCAAGGGAAGGTTGCCGCCATTGCAAAGGCTATTCCGGTTACTCAGGCCGAGAAAGTTATTGATGTAACAGGCCTTTATGTAACTCCAGGATTAGTCGATATTCACTGCCATTTATACGCCACCCCGGGAAACCGTGACGCTTGGGCCGGAGATAACAGTATTTTACCGGACGGTTTCAGTTTCCGGACTGGAATTACTACGATGGTTGACGCCGGTAGCGCCGGATGGAGAAATTTTGGAGATTTTCGCAACCGGGTTATTGACCGGGCGTCAACTCGCGTCTTCGCTATGGTTAATATCACCGGACTTGGCATGATCACCGATGTTCCCGAACAAAACATTTATGATATGGATCCGAAGGAAACCGCAGGAATGGCATATCAACACCGGGACGTGGTTGTTGGTATCAAATCAGCCCATTACTTCGGGCCAGAATGGGTCTCGATAGAACGGGCTATTGTAGCCGGGGACCTTGCCGATTTACCAATGATGGTCGATGTAGGGCACTTTAGGCCCGAGCGTCCCTATTATCAAATGGTAACTGAAAAATTACGGCCAGGAGACATTAGCACCCACATGTATCGGGCACCTATACCTTTTGTTGGCCCCGATGGTAAGCTATTTAAATACTTGACGGTAGCCCGGAAAAGGGGCGTCATCTTTGATGTCGGGCACGGTGGAGGCAGTTTTGTCTTCCGTAACGCAGTGCCCAGTATCGAACAGGGATTTTATCCGGATACAATTTCCACCGATTTACATACCAGTAGTATGAATGGGGCAATGATGGATCTTCCGACCGTAATGTCCAAATTTTTAGCGATGGGTATGCCCCTTAACGAAATCATTCGCGCCGTAACTATTAGGCCGGCCCAATTGATAAGGCATCCGGAACTGGGACACTTAACAGTTGGGGCAGTCGCCGATGTGGCAGTTTTAAATTTGATGCATGGAAAATTCGGGTTTTATGACGCCGGAAACGGTAAAATTGAAAGTGCCCAAAGGCTATTTAATGAACTTACCCTTAAAGATGGCCGAATTGTATGGGATTGGAACGGGCGAGGGGCGGTTGATTATCGCAAGTTGGGCAGTTCTTACGATATCCGTAGTTTTGACCAAGTGGTGGTTCCAGAGTCGTAACTTTTAAAATAACATAAAGCCATTCCCTATTATCCCTTATGTATTTTAAAATTTCAAAGAAAGAGAATGATAATGATGAAAGACAATTTGTTAAAACAAAAAATGGAGCAGGGACAATGGGTATTGGGACCGTTTTGCAAGACAACCGAATCCGCAATTTATGAAATTGCCGGATTGGCAGGGTTTGATTTTGCCATTATCGACATGGAACATGGCCCAATTTCTTATGAAACCGCTCAAAACCTGATCAGAGTTTGTGAATTGGTTGGAGTTAGCCCTATTGTACGGGTACCACGTAATGAGGAACACTATGTGTTGCGGGCTCTAGACATCGGTGCCCATGGAGTTGAAGTTCCCGAGATCAACACTAAGGAACAAGCGGAAAAATTAGCTGAAGCCGCCCGCTACTATCCGGAAGGCAAAAGGGGCGTATGCCGGTTCGTAAGGGCCGCAGAATATTCGCATACCCCTAAGGCGGAATATTTTCAACGTGCCAATCAAAATACTATGGTAATCGCCCATCTAGAGGGATTAGAAGGACTAAAAAATCTAGATCAAATCTTGGAGGTGCAGGGGATCGATCTGCTTTTTATCGGGCCCTATGACCTTTCACAATCAATGGGAATTCCAGGCCAGATTCATAACCCGGGCTTAATAGCTAAAATGAGCGAAATTGTAAAAAAAGCTAAAGCCAAGAATAAATTGGTTGGTACTTTTGTCGAGTCGCCGGAAGAAGCAGCGACTTGGATTAGCCAGGGAATAAGCTATATATCATATTCAGTGGATTTTGGATTGATTTTAGATAAGTTTTCCAGTGTTGTGAAAGCCGTTTCAGATCAAAAAAAGGTAATATAGAATATTTGTTGAAATAATAAAAAATAAGTTTAACACTCTAAAAGACGAATAAATATAGAATACGGCCGAATTTTAAACTGAAGAAGTAAAAAGAGTTATCAATATGGAGAAATTAGATGTCCGTTAACCGAGTTTTTTTAATCGTCTTGGATGGGGTAGGCATCGGGGAACTTCCTGACGCCCCGGTATATGGCGATCAAGGCAGTAACACACTAGGCAACCTTTCTAGGGCCGTTGGGGGAATTAACCTACCCCACCTGGAACAGGCTGGTTTGGGAAAGCTCACGGAAATTCAGGGAATGTCCGCTGATGTGGCCGGCGGAATGTTTGGGAAAATGGCCGAAGCGTCTTCCGGCAAAGACACTACCACCGGGCACTGGGAGATGGCCGGTTTAATCTTACCCAAACCTTTTCCGGTCTATCCCAAAGGTTTTCCGGATCAGATAATTAGTGAGTTTAAAAAGGAAACCGGGCGGGGGGTTTTAGGGAATAAATCGGCTTCCGGCACTGTAATCATTGACGAACTCGGATCCGAACACCTGAAAACCGGCGCGTTGATTGTCTATACCTCCGCCGACAGTGTTTTTCAAATTGCTGCCCATGAAGAGATCGTTCCCCTGGAGGAGCTGTACCGCGACTGCGAAATCGCCCGCCGGATCTTACAAGGCGAGCATGAGGTGGGCAGGGTGATTGCCAGGCCATTCCTTGGGGCACCCGGTAGTTTTTACCGGACTATAGGCCGCAAGGATTTTTCATTAAAACCAATCAGCCCCACTGTCCTCGATCGGATGAAGGATGCCGGTTTGACTGTATTTGGTGTTGGTAAAGTCGAAGATATCTTTTCCTGGCAGGGTTTGACTGATTCTAATCATACTCATAACAATAAAGAAACATTATCTTTTATTAGTGAACTGATTGCCCAAGATTTTAAGGGATTGGCCTTTGCCAACTGCATCGACTTCGACATGCTTTATGGGCATCGAAATGATACCGAAGGTTTTTATCACGCCTTAAAAGAAGTTGACCAATGGTTAGGGGATAACCTATCCAGGTTACGCCAAGGAGATCTGCTGATTTTAACGGCGGATCATGGTGGCGATCCAACTACCGCCAGTACCGATCATTCGCGGGAGTATACACCATTATTAATCTTTGGTCCAGGTTTAGCTAAAGGTGTCGATCTAGGGATCAGGGGCACTTTTGCCGATATCGCCGCTTCGCTTTGTCATTGGTTTAATCTTGAACCCTGGCCGGTAGGGGAAGCGATTCAGTTGAAAGTTGAAAGTTGACAGTGAATCAATAGTTATTAGTATCAATTATCGGTTAATTACCGTACATTATTGTATTAGTTTGTTATGTTAAATTTGAACGTTGATAATTGGCTCATTAAGGGTTAGGTTTTTTATTTATTTTTGGAGGCGGTTTCCGAATGCGTGCTTATGACCTAATCTGGAAAAAACGCGAAGGCCGGGAGCTAACTCCGGCGGAAATCGATTTTTTGGTTTCCGGTTTTGTCAAAGGAGAGATTCCGGATTATCAAATGAGCGCTTGGAGTATGGCGGTTTTCTTCCGAGGGATGTCTTTTGACGAATGCACCGCTTTGACCCTTGCGATGGCAAATTCAGGTGAAACAATCGACCTTTCGGGAATTAACGGTCCAAAAGTTGATAAACATAGTACCGGCGGCGTCGGGGATAAGGTATCATTGGTTGTACTACCATTAGTGGCGGCGGCTGGGGTACCGGTGGCCAAAATGTCCGGCCGCGGTTTAGGGCATACCGGGGGCACCATTGATAAATTGGAATCAATTCCCGGTTTTAGGACCGGATTGGATCGTAACCAGTTTTTAAAGCAAGTTTCCCATATCGGCATTGCTTTAATGGGACAGACCAAAACCCTTGTCCCAGCCGATAAAAAACTATATGCTTTGCGGGATCTTACTGCTACGGTGGAAAGCATACCGTTAATCGCCAGTAGTATTGTATCTAAAAAACTAGCCGCCGGCGCCGATGCCGTAGTTTTGGATGTTAAGTACGGTGATGGGGCTTTTATGCGGAATTACCAAGATGCCTTGAATTTGGCCAAAACCATGGTGGAGATTGGGAACCGGGCTGGCCGTAAGTTCAAGGCTGTTTTGAGCGACATGGATCAACCATTGGGTTTAGCGGTCGGCAATAGCCTGGAAGTGGCGGAAGCGATCACGACTTTAAAAGGGGAAGGCCCGTTGGATTTAACAAACCTATCTCTAACGCTTGGCGGGCTAATGTTACACTTAGCTGGGCTTAGTGATACTTCCCAGTTGGGAGAAGAAAAGCTAAGAAAAATACTGGTTTCCGGAGCGGGTTTGGCTAAATTCAGTGAACTGGTTAATGCCCAAGGAGGCGACACCGGGGTAATCGAAGACCTTGGCTTACTTCCAACAGCTGCTGTGGTTCAAAATATTGAAGCTCCCTGTGAGGGTTGGGTGGAACGAATCCATTGCCGGGATTTGGGATTGGCCGCCATGGAACTTGGCGCCGGACGCAACCGTCTCGAAGATGCCATCAAACCTGAAGTGGGAATAAAACTACACGCCAAAATCGGCGACTACTTGGAAAAAAGCCAGGTGTTGGCAGAAGTGCATGCTCAAAATGGAGCTGATGCGGAGGTAGCTGCCGCTAAAATATTGAATTGTTTTCATTTATCCCGTCAACCGGTAGACCGTCCGGTTTTAATCAAGGATATCCTTTGACGCAGGTAATTGTTTCTAACGGTTTTGGGCGGAGGTAAAGAAACAAGGCAATTTTCCCGTTATATGTGGTGTTTGTGAAAAAAAGAACTTTTCTAAAACTGAAATAATACTTGTTTCACTATCTGGAATAAGTTATATTAAATAGTTGTGGAATATTTTATTGGCAACGATATTCTTAATTAAATGCCGGGCTTTTGGCTTTAATTAATAGTATCGTAATTTATTGCCAATGACTTTTGCGAGGTGACGAAATGAGCGCTAAAACCTTTAAGGGAGGAGTACATTTACATTATTTCAAAGAAGCTACCGCTTCTAAGAGTATTGAAACCATGTCCGAACCCGAACAGGTTACTCTTCCTATCCTGCAACATTTGGGGGCCCCGGCTGAAGTAATTGTGGCTGTGGGAGACCAAGTTAAAGCGGGACAAGTTATTGCTCAAGCTAAAGGCTTTGTTTCGGTTCCGGTCCATGCCAGTATTCCGGGTAAAGTCACCGCCATTAGCGAGCTGCCGCATCCTAGCGGTAAAAAGGTAACTATGGTTGTTATTGAAAATGATAACAGCGGGGCTACCGTTTTTGGTCCCAAGGCAAGTTTGGCCGATCTCTCGGCCCAACAAATCCGGGAATTAATGCAACAAATCGGCCTGGTCGGTATGGGCGGGGCCGGATTTCCAACCCATGTGAAGTACCAACCCACGGAAGGGAAAAAGGTAGAGTCAGTTATTTTAAATGGTGCCGAGTGCGAACCTTATCTTACCTGCGACCATCGGTTAATGGTCGAAGCCCCCGGCAAGGTAATCCTGGGCCTTCAGGCGCTGATGAAAGCCGCCGGTGTTGAGCAAGCATTTATCGGGATTGAGATCAACAAACCCGACGCCATTGAAATCCTGACCCGTGAAGCTTCCGGTGATCCTCGGATTCGAGTGATCCCATTGGAGGTTAAATATCCCCAAGGCGAAGAAAAGATGCTGATTAAAGCGATCGCTAACCGGACGGTCCCTTCGGGAGGGTTACCAATTGATGTGGGAGTTGTAGTGAATAATATTGCGACAGCGTATGCACTGGCTGAAGCTATCCAAGAAGGCATCCCCTTAATTAGCAGGGTTGTTACTGTAACTGGCGCAGTCAATAATCCCAAAAATTTGAGAGTTAAGTTGGGTACTTCAGTTAATAAACTGGTTGATTATTGTAACGGTTTTACCGGTACTCCGGGTAGGATCGTCTTAGGCGGGCCGATGACCGGACCGGCCCAATACCGATTGGATCTTCCGGTAATTAAAACCACCTCCGGAGTTTTGGTTCAAGGACGCGGTGAAGTAACGCTTTTGGAATATTCGCCTTGTGTCCGTTGCGCCCGTTGTGTGGATGTTTGTCCCTATAACCTAATGCCCTGTTTTATAGCAAGCGCCATTGAAGCTGATGATTTGGAGCTAGCTGAAAAATACGGGATTATGGACTGTCGGGAATGCGGCTCATGTACCTTTGTTTGCCCCGGCCGCCGCCCGATTGTCCAGGAAATTAAAAACGCCAAGGCCAAAATTATGGCGGCAAAGAAAAAATAAGAAATGATAACAGCTGTCAGTCGGTAGTTGACAGTTATATTAAAAGCCTAATTGTTCGTTGGTATTCTATGATTAGGGTGGATAAACTGTAAACTTTAGACTGTAAACTGTAAGAGGGGAGCGATTTGATGCTTGAGACGCAAGTAGTGGTTTCGCCGGCTCCACATATCAAGGATATAATATCTACTGAAAAAGCAATGAAAATAGTATTTCTGGCGTTACTGCCGGCGACCCTGTTTAGCTTTTGGAATTTCGGCTTTAAAGCTTTAAGCCTTGTTTTGGTTTCCATTGCCGCTTGTGTGCTTACGGAATATTTAATTCAAAAAGCCTTAAAAAAACCGGTAACCGTCAATGACGGGAGCGCCGCTTTAACAGGTCTTTTATTAGCGTTAACCGTCACTCCGGAACTTCCGGTCTGGATGATTGTGATTGGCGCAGTAGTATCCATCGGACTTGGGAAGCATATTTTCGGAGGCTTAGGTCATAACCCGTTTAATCCGG
>JAEZJK010000035.1 GCA_023415835.1 Bacillota bacterium | reverse complement strand
TACCGTTAAAACACGTTTACTTCTGGATCTTGTTCCCGGCGTCACATGGCAAAGAGAAATGGCCGGTCGTAAAGAGCAGGAGAGGTTGTGGAAAATTGAACAGGAAAGGCTCAATAAAGAAAATGCTACAGCCCTTGAAAAGCTGTATAAAGAAATTTTTAAATAAACGTCCGGGGACTTTAGGGAAAAGCAAAGCCATTGAAACCCCGGAAGATGGTCTCGAGCAGTCGCTGCAATACTATCAGTTTAAGGAAATCGACTTTAGAAAAACGGTTTTATTCTGACTACTCATGAAGCTGCTTTAAAGTTACCGCTCCAATGGAAAAAGCCTCAAACCATCTTTGTGAATTCCATGAGCGATCTTTTTCATAAAGATGTTCCGACAGACTCATTAAAAAAACTTTCGAAATCATGCAAAATGCTAACTGGCATTGCTTTTAAGTACATTTTTGGTTTCACCCGTACGTCAAAACGCGTAACGCCCTAAACAAACAATAAATCAACCCAATCAGCGTAAGAACCTGCCACCATCTCCGCCAATTCATAGTCAGCAAATACGCCACTAAAAAATTACCTCAAGGCAGGAGATCGGCCCGTTGGTCGGTCTCTTGTCTTGATGGTATTAACTACCAAAAAAACATTTCGAGGAGGATTTTTAAATGATAGTCGCGAAAAGAGTAGTAGTTAAGTTAATGAGATTTTGGGGGGTAGAGGGATGACGGAAGATACCCAGAAAATCCTTGAGGTTATAGAGATATTCCAGAAATCAGTAGATACCAGGTTGGATCGAGTAGAAACCAGGTTGGATCGAGTAGAATCCAGGTTGGAAGGACTTGAAACGGAGCATCGGCAAATGATGCAAGCAATCAAAGAATTGGACAAGTCGGAGTTCGAAATACGTCGGAAGGTAAGATAAAAAGCCAGCTTATACCGGAATTGGAGAAGTTCATCTTAGGATGGCCTCTTTTTTTATTGGCATAAGACAAGAATAATAATCTAGGTGAGGGTTTAAAATTATGTCATGAATGACCAAAATAATACGAGTATTAAAGGGGCTATACCGGTCTTACCGCCTATCTTTGCTAATTCATACAGGCAATATCTATTCTAAAACTCCATAATTTGGTATAATAAACTATAATAGATCAAAAAATATTTGCATGATTTGTTATCGCATGGCTATAAATAATGATGGTGGTGGTACTGATGAAAGAGTATAAAATCAGTTTAAATGATGAAGAAATTATCGAATTAAAAAAGATGTTCCAGACCGATAATATTGATGAGGCGGTAAGAATGGCAATTGACCAGGTTATCAAAAAACAGACTTATGACCAACTCTTGGCCTTAAAAGGGAATATCAAATGGGAAGGCAATCTTGAAGAGATACGGGAGCCAAGAATATGATTTTGGTTGATACTAGTATCTGGATTGATTTTTTTAATAACAAAATAGAGAATCGAAAAGTAGAGATTTTGGTTGGTTTATTAAAGAGTAAACAGGAAACTCTTTTTATCACAGATATTATTTTAACGGAAATATTACAAGGAATAAGAGAAGATAATAAATATATAATTATCAAAAATACGATGTTATCATTGCCATTTGTTCATGCCAAAAACTATGATACATATATTCATGCCGGAGACATTTATCGTGAGTGCCGCAAAAAAGGGATTACAGTTCGAAAAACCATCGATTGTTTAATTGCAGCTATAGCTATTGAGAACAACTTAACTCTGCTTCATAATGATCATGATTTTGGTAATATTGCAAAAGTTATAAATTATCCTCTTGAGTTTTAACCTTAAAAACCTCGGCGTCCTAACAAATACCGGTTCATAGCCATCGATTCCGGCGCGCCCTTTTCATAGTGAACAATGATCTTTGTTAGAAAATTATCAAAGAAAAAGGGAAAGTTGAATCTTTTATACCAATATGGTATCTTATAAGTAAGAATAGCGGTGGATGTCTGCAGACTACACCTAAGGAAGTCGGATGCGTCCGGCTTCCTTTGTTTTATTCTTGAGTTATAATGAGGCAATTACAACTGAACGAATCGAACCGGAACCATGACAATGAAGTCATTAATCATCGCCCAACCCCGACTCGCCTATCCTCTCTACCCTGAAGCCTAAAATTCCCGCTTAATCAGTAGAGAGGAAACAGCTGCTCATTGAAGCCTTTCAGCGCCGGAAGATCCGAAAGCCGCCAACTTATCGCGTCCCTCTTTGCTGAACCCCCCTAAATATCCGCTTCCAAGCAGAGAGGGACCAACCAATGTTAACATCAAACAACCATCCACCGCAGGGTGAGTCGTTTTTATAAAGGTAATACTCCCAAGTTTCGTTCCCGGTTTTTTTATTCCGGGTCATGCTTTGAAGTCTCGTTCACCGTTACCTCAATCCAGGCGATATATTCGGGTCAACCTTTGGTCTTCTGTATACTGGGAACTAGCCCTTTCCCAACTCCAAACCAGCCGTCCCGAACTTCGCATGAGCAGTTCCGAACTCCATGCCAGCGGTCCCGAACTCCATGTACGCAGTTTAGAACTCCACACAAACAGTTCAAAACTAACAACAGCCGGTTCCCCAACTCCAAGCAAGCAGTCCCGAACTCCACGCCAGCAGTTCCGAACTCCGCGCCAGCGGTTCCCAACTCCGAACCAGCAGCTTCGAACCGATAGTTAGCAGTTCAAAACTGAAACCATACGGAGTTCCGGACTTCAAACAAGCGATCCCCGACTCCAAGCATGCGGTTTTGAACTCCGCGCGGGCGGTTCCGAGCTCCGCGTCAGCAGTTGACCAACTCCAAAAAGCTAGTTCTTAACTCCATGCACGCAGTTACAAACTCCAAACGAGCCGTTTGGAACTCCAAGCGCGCAGTGATAAACTCCGCGCGAACAGTCCCGGACTCCCCGTGAGCAGTTCCACGCCCCGCGTCGACAGTTGATAAACTCCGAAAAGGTAGTTCTGAACTCCGTGTTAGTAAATATCGAAATCCGTTCAATTTTTTGTGATTTGTTTTTAAAATAACTCACATAAATGACTTATATCCAGACTCCAAGGAGGGAGTCGAACGACACATCTTTTCATGGATGAAAAACAGTGGTCGGCAACGGAAGCCATAACTTTGTTGCCGGACAGCTTGCCATGGATGTGTGGCCCAGGAAGGGCCGAACTAGCGGAGGACATGGAGGTCCGAGAGCGGGCGGCGGTCCACTAAAAACCGGGATGAAAGAAGGAGGGTCCGGGAACCTTGGTTCTATGGGACAGGATGTCCACAAGACGAGGTCCCATGGATGGATAAGGCCAAGTCTGTGGCGCATTTTTGGTGACCTTTTGTGCGCCCAAAAAGTCACTCGCCGCCGAAACAGTGGACCAGCGGAGACTAACAACCATTTGCCCCCTAAAGTTCAAACCCTCCCCATTACAACCAACAGGGAGGGTCATATTTTAATTATACCTTAGACCAAATGAATCCTACGCGCTTTCTTCATCGTCCTTCGGGGGTCGGCCGGGGTACCGGGCCCGGAGATCGTTATAAACCGTCTCCGCCTTTTGAACTTTCGACTTCTTCCCATATTTCACGGCATTGTAAAAGATCAGCACTCCGCCGAGGGCTTCGCTCCCCGACAAAGTCATCGTGTCCGAAAGCCCTTCGGTCACTTGCAACAGCGGCTGATACATGGAGCGGGTCAACTCTACCGCTCTAAAATCATTGACCAGCTCTTCCACATTCAAATACGCCGGGACCAGGTCCGGGTTTTGTTGGCAATGTTCAACGCCTTTTTGGACAAAACCCATCGTCTTCAGTCCCATCTTCGGCAACTCCTGCCGTTCCTCCGGCGAAAGCGCCTTCAAGTGCGGCAACAGTTTGGTAATTAGGACATTGATGGCCGCCTTAATCTCCTCTAGTTCCGCCTCGGGAATGTTAAGTGATATAGAATTACGTTGCGCCATAAATTCTCCACTCCTTTTTACAATATTACCTAATATTTACATGACTAGGCTATTTTTACTATAACATAATTTTCCTTTTACTACAATAAAAAATATTCCAAATTATTACATAATTGTTTTTGTTTAAAGGAATATCATTTAGATTGAAGAACATTGCTAATTATAGGGAAATGTAAATGGCTGTAATGCTTCAATACGTCAAAGAAACCGAAGGGAGTATATTAGCTTTATACGCCTATTCCCGCTAGCGGTTTCAAAGATGCCTCCTCATTGCTTGGGGGCGGAGGACGATATGAGCGGTTTTGTGTGCCGACGGCGAAACGAATCGCCGCGTTCGGGAACGTGTGGGGCGTTCATGGTGGTGTATGGAGGCGATGATTCTGGAAGCGATGA
Source organism: Bacillota bacterium (assembly GCA_023415835.1). Taxonomy (GTDB): domain Bacteria; phylum Bacillota; class UBA4882; order UBA8346; family UBA8346; genus JAAYHS01. The sequence goes on along the minus strand of JAEZJK010000035.1, from coordinate 50,871 downwards.
TTCGAATCATCGCTTGACTTGGGACGGAGTCTTGGCGTGGATGGTATACGTGCCGACGGCGATTCGAATCGCCGCGTTCGGGGACGTGTGGGGCGTTCATGGGAGGCGATGATTCGGATCATCGCTTGGGGGCGGAGGACACCGCGTTTAGGTGGGTGGTAACGAATGAGGTTGCATCGTAATTCGCAAAAACGGATTTATGTGCCGGGTGGGATTTATTTTATTACCACCAATACTTATCATAAACATCCCTATTTCGATAACGACATTTTATGTGAGTTATTCCTGGAAACCCTTGATTTCACTAGCTTACTAAAAGGGTTCAATCTCCATGGTTTGGCGATTAATCCGGATCATTTGCATTTATTGAATGAGCCTACCGGAAAATATAATTATTCAGAGATTATGGGCGCGTTGAAACGGAATTTTGCGCGCGATTGCAATGATTTGATATCGGGAAGAAATTTCCGGCGCGACGGTATGGGATGCGGCGGCGATTATGATTTGGGAAACGATGATTCGAATGGAGGCGATGATTCGAATCATCGCCTCCTCCGTGGGGCCATCAACCGCAAATACATGGACATCCGGGGCAATTCGTATTTTAAAGCCCATTTGGAGAGGTTATCGGAATTACAAACCAGATATGCTGCTGTAAGGCAACGATTCGAATCGTCGCCTAGCTTCCGTTGGCAAAGCTCGTTTCGGGATCATCTCATCCGGGACGGGCGGGATTATTTGAACCATCTCAATTACATCAAGAACCAACCGTTGAAGCACGGGTTACCGGGGCGAAAATGGTATTGGGTGGTTGAGTAATAAAACTTGCAATTAACAGGTTACCTTTGATAGAATAGCGGTAAATAAAAAAGGAACTAACAACCGATTGTTGTTAATACAAATTGATATGAAATACTCGCAAATTAAACCCGGAATCTTTATCGCCAGGCCCAACCGGTTCATCGCCCAGGTTCTAGTGGATGGCCTTCCCGAAACGGTCCATGTCAAAAATACCGGCCGTTGCCGGGAGATTCTCCAACCCGGCGTGACGGTCATCCTGGAACGGGCGGGGCATTCCGGAAGGAAGACCCGTTATTCCTTGATTGCGGCCTATAAAGGCGAGATGTTGGTGAATATCGACTCCCAGGTCCCCAATGAAGTTATTTACCAAGCCCTCCGGCAGGGGCTGGTTCCGGAGTTCGCCAACTTGATCCGGATCGCCAAAGAAGTCAAGTTCGGCAATTCCCGTTTCGACTTGTACTATGAAACGGAATCGGAAAAAGGTTTCGTCGAAGTCAAAGGGGTCACCCTGGAGCGGGACGGGACAGCCCTGTTCCCAGACGCGCCGACGGAACGCGGCGCCAAACACTTGACGGAGCTGGCGGAAGCTGTTAAGTCGGGCTATACGGGTTGTGTCTTTTTCTTAATCCAAATGAAAGGCCCGCGCCTTTTTCAACCGAATGCCGTTATGGATCCTAAATTCGCCGCTGCCTTAAATTTTGCCGTTCATAACGGGGTCAAAGCCTTGGCCTATGATTCGATAGTAACCGAAGACGGCATTGCAATCGGAGAGCCGGTTAAAATTGATATTTAAAGATTATCAAAATCATATGGCCGGGTAACTCCATATGCTTCTTTCGAAATAAAAGGATGAATTTTTCCGGCTTTTAATTTACTTTTATTAAAGATTTGGGGTAATTTCTCCGATTATTTCAATAGTTGGATTTTAATATCTAAACAAGGGAGATTTTATGCCATGAAATTGCTTCGAAACATGAAAACCTTTACTAAGGTGTTCTCTTTTGCATTTTTAATGATAGCGGTCATGGCCTTTATCGGATGGAGAGGGCTGACTACAGCCGGTGAAATTAAAAAATCAAACGACAAAATGTATTCCCAATGTTTATTAGGGCTTTATTACATCGAAGAAATTAAAACCTATTACTTGAGGCATCAAAGCGGCCTGCTTTATTATATACATACTGCCGACAACAATACTTACTTTAAACTCGAAGGCTATAAAATGGGAATGGGCGATCAACTAGTAGTCTATGAATTGGTCACTAAGGGCTTTGACAATAAGAAAGCGCTTGAAAGCCTTAAAATAGCTTTGGATCAATACTACCAGGTCGCTAAGGAAATTGCCGACCTGGTTAAAAACGGCCAACAGGCTGACGCAATTAATCATTATATCGCTAAAGCAGCCGATCTTGACGCGACCATCAGGGATCAGTTTCAAAACCTGACTGGAATTAGCGAAGTGACAGCCAAAAATGAAAAGACAACTGCAGACATTGAATTTAAGGCCGTTACCAATGAATTAGGGATCATTGGCCTGGTTGGAATCGGCTTCGCTTTATTGAGCGGATTCTTTTTAGCCAGGGCAATTACCCGCCCCATTAAAAATGTGATTGAGATTATGAAAAAGATGGCTGTTGGCGATTTCACTAGTAAAATCAAGTCAAACAGCAATGATGAAATCGGGATTATGGTCGCGGAATTGGCAAAAATGAGCGAAAGTTTATCCGGTTTAATCTATAAGATTCATGAGTCTACCGCTGTTGTAAACCAAGACACCAAGAAGATCGCTATCGGCAATCAAGATCTTTCGCAGCGCACCCAAGAACAGGCGTCAACCTTAGAAGAGATCGCCAGCACTATCGAGGAAATAAACTCCTCAATCCAGCAGATAGCTTTTAAATCCGGGCATGTTAACGATTTATCCCAAGAGACTTTGGATATTGTTAAGGATGGCGAAAATTCGATCAATCAATCCAAAGAATCGATGGATCAGATCCTAACCAGTAGCAAAAAAATTGCCGAGATCACTAAAGTGGTTAACCAGATCGCTTTCCAGACCAACTTGTTGGCTTTAAACGCCGCCGTGGAAGCGGCCCGGTCAGGGGAACACGGACGGGGTTTTGCCGTAGTAGCGGCGGAAGTTAGGAACCTAGCTAACCGATCGGCCTCTTCCGCCAAGGAGATCGAGAATTTAATCAAAGAGAGCGGGGATTTGATTAGCCATGGAAATGACTTGGTTTACAATTCGGCTCAAATTCTCGAACAAATCCTATCCAATACTAAAAAGACTTCCACTGAAATCTTGGCTATCGCCGATTCGATTCAGGAACAAGCTGATGCTTCCCAACAGATTCAAGCTTCAATTGAGCAATTAAACCAAGTTACCCAGGAAAATGCCGGAATGGTAGTAGAGATTTCTTCATCCAGCCAATCATTGAGCGATGTAGTAGACGGCCTCAAGGAATTGATCGGTGAATTTAAAACCGCCGACACAATAGAAGAAGATAAGGGATCGGCAGGAACAGCAAATCTTTTAGGGGAGGCCTGGAATAGCGAAAGGCATGAGGCGTGAGGCGCTAGGCCGGAGACGGGCGGAAGCGAAGTAGATATAATTATTCAAGCGACTCCCTTGCCAGTTAAGGGAGTTTATTATTGCTAAAGGGCGAGGAGGGTTTTGATGATGAAAAGTATCATTTTGATTATGGTTGGCGGTGGTTTAGGCTCAGCCTGCCGTTACCTTTTTTCCGCTTTTGCCGGCCGGTGGTTGGGAAACGGTTTTGCTTGGGGGACTTTGGGTGTCAATCTTGGCGGTTGTTTAATGATAGGGCTGGTTTATGCTTTAGCGGAGCGAAGTTTGATACCAGTATCATTACGGCACTTTTTGATGGCCGGTTTTTTAGGAGGGTTTACTACCTTTTCCGCCTATGCCTTGGAAAGCGTTAATTTGATGAGAAATGGCGATATTTTAAACGCAATGCTTAATTTAACCCTCAATAATTTAGCTGGGTTCATTTTAGTGTTATGCGGCATTTGGCTTGCCCGTTATCTTGTTTAATAAGTATTCTTTTGCCAGTTTTTTAATGGTAAATCTAGGCCGTTATTATTCAATGCCTTGACTTTTTTCCTGTTTTAATGTTATAATTTTTATTGCGTCACACGGTCGCGTAGCTCAGTCGGTTAGAGCGCTGCGTTCACATCGCAGAGGCCACTGGTTCGAGCCCAGTCGCGACCACCAGTTTTACAGCGGACAGTAGTCAGTTAACCATAACTAATTAAGGGATGGCAACAGTTAATTAAGGACAACTGATATTTGATCGCTGATAAATGAAATACGGAGCCGTGGTGTAGTCGGTTAACATGCCAGCCTGTCACGCTGGAGACCGTGGGTTCGAGTCCCATCGGCTCCGCCATCTTTACAAAACTATTTGACATAGGATCATCATTTAAGTTTTGCAAACTACATGTTTTAAAGTTCTAGGTATTCCTAGTTTTTTTATTGATATCTGACAATATTATTAGTAACCTAAAAAATGCCACGATAGCTCAGTCGGTAGAGCAGAGGACTGAAAATCCTCGTGTCGCTGGTTCGATTCCGGCTCGTGGCACCATTTTTTTATTAATCAAATGCGAATACGGGTAATTAGTTTAACATTATTTATTCCCGGGGCTTTGACCCTTAAGGACAAACGGCAAATACTTCAAAGCTTAATTACGAGGGTCCGTAAACTTAACGTTTCGGTAGCTGAAACCGGTTATTTGGATCAATGGCAGTTATCTAAGCTGGGTATGGCAATGGTCAGTAAAGACCAGCCATATCTAGATTCGCTTCAGCAAGGGATCTTGAAGTTAATCGAAGGCCAATACCCGGTGGAAATTACCGATACCATAGTTGAAGATTATTAAAACCAACGCTAGCGTTGGTTTTATTCGTTTTTATTTTTTATATTTGAAGATCTTCTTAACCGAGTTTTTGATTCCAGCCCCAACTTTTTCAATCCCGCCGCCTACCATCTGCCCGGCCTTGGGAATTCCGCCGCCAAATTTTGCGTGTAATCCTTTTGATACTGCCGATCCGATAATTTCCTTAGGATTGGCCTTTAAGTCATTAGTATACCCTTGCACGGTAAAATCAAAATTTATGTAGCCTTTATTTGCGAGGATCTTGGTAATGGCTGTGGCCGGTAAACCCAGAAAGGTAGCGCTTAAAATATGGCCTTTTTTGGCTTTGACCTTCAAATCTTTCACAGTTGCTTGTTGTTTACTGACGATATAATTATTGACGCAGCTGGTATCGGCATCTACCCATGCCCTTCCGGAGTTAACGGTAATGGCCGATTTGGGAAACAGATAGGTATAATCGGCTAATTCCAAACCTTCCAATTTAGAATGGGCTTGAAATTTAAGCGCTGCGGCCGCTAAAACAACCTGGCCGTCGACTTGAAATTTGGCTGGCCGTCCGGCGCCAACTATGCCCGATACGGCAAAAGGGCTGCTATTTTGATTGGGATTAGGGAGGCAAATATTTTTTAGCCCTAATTTAATGTTTTTAAATTCAAAAGTTGGTCGCCCCTGACTTAACTGATAACTGTTTAGCAGAAGTTCACCCTTATCAATTTGGAAACGTTTTAAGTTAAAGGTGAAACTATTTGGCGATTTTGTGGCGGCGTTGGAATCCGTTTTGGATTTAAATAACGCTAAATAATATTCGGTGTTTAACTGGCTATTGGCTGATTGAATCAAGTTAATCCGGGGAGATTTGACAATCATACTGTTGACTGCTAACTCTTTTTTAAGCAGCGCAATCAGATTGATTCGAATCTCCAATCTTTCGGTAGTTAAAAGATTGCCTGCGCCATAACCGGGCGGCTGAATTAGCTGGACGCCCTTGGCTATCAAAGCGCCCCGCCAAAGTGAAACCCGGACTGATTCGATCTTTAACTTATCCCCGAAAAGGGAATTTGTTTCCCGGGTTACTAGTGTTTTAGCGATTGGGTTTATGAATAACTGGGCGGCAAAAAGCAGGATTGACACAATCAAAAATGCGATGATAACTCCTTGATACCGTTTTAACTGAGCCGCTTTGGCCGGTTTGCGGCTAGGCCGTCCTTTTTTGGTTGCTGCTTGGATCATCGGACAATACCTCCTAAAATATAGAAATATTTATTAATTGAACGGAATAAACTTTCATAAAAAATAGAATTTCAAATTAGAAATTAACTGTACTACTGCAAATTACGGTATTCATTTCAACTTATGGAAATAGGCAGTAATAATTCGCACTAACCCCAAAAAACTATTGCAAGATATCTAGCAGGAAAATTTATATTCTAGTAGAAATTATGTATAAATATACAAAGAAAGTTGGACAAAGTAAAGATGATAACCTTTCGCAAAGCTAAAATGCAAGATGTCGAAGCCCTACATAGCCTAATTAATGAATTAGCCGGCCTTGGCCTAATGTTGCCCCGCTCCCGGAGTATTCTTTACGAATCGTTGCGAGAATTTACAATTGTAGAAGAAGAAGGCAAATTTCTCGGAGGAGGGGCGCTCCACATTATCTGGGAAGACCTGGCCGAGATTCGCGCCCTGGCGCTCAAACCCGATTATCACGGTAAAGGTATTGGGAAACGTTTAGTTGGCGAATTGATCAACGAAGCTAAGGAACTTGGTATTTCTCAGGTGTTTGCCCTGACCTATCAGGTCGATTTTTTTAACAAATGCGGGTTTCAGGAGGTTGTTAAAGAAAAAATGCCTCAGAAAGTCTGGAAAGATTGCATCAATTGCCCCAAATTCCCAAACTGCGACGAAGTGGCGATGATCAGGACGGTGGGTTAACCAATCCCATCATCCTGAAACAGTTCCGGATTGTTTAGGTTGAAAAGCGGCGCATCCTGCGCCGCTTGCTTGTTGCACTGCTGTAGACGGCATCTGTTTGGTTTTAAAGCCGAAAGCTTTGCAACCATTGGGAAAACTTTTATCCCAAGTGATGAAGAAATGAGAACATTGAAAACAATTGATTCGTTTTTGATCCATTTCGTCCCTTCAGTCAAACAAAAACCCCGATTTTACCCACCTTTTCCTGGGCCCCTTTAATCGCGTCCATAAAGGTATCGCGATTGATCTCCCGGGCCTTTAAATATCCGTTCATCAACCAAACGCTGAAGGTATCCCCGGCCCCAACGGTGTCTTTGGCCTCCGCTAAGGGAAATTGAAGCTGGTATTGCTCTTGGTTTTCACGGTTATATACTTTTACCTGATCGCTATAAGTAACCAGGGCTATTTCATGTTCAATCCGGTTCATAATTAAGTCCCAAGGGTCGGAGGAACTCATTCTTAAAATTTTACAACTACCGGTGGAAGTGGCGTCGCGGACATCCGCGTAAGTCGCTTTGAAATTCCGGATACAGGTTTCTTCGTGTAAAACCACGGCGTCAAATTCCCCCGAAAAAATCCGGGGTTTGATCCCTTCGCGAAACCTTTGGAAAATACCGAGGTCGTAATTACGGACGTTAACGTTACGATAGGTGAAATCTTGGAGCGAGTTTTTCAAGTTAAAAACATGGTCCAAAGGGTATACCATCGGGTTGTAGATAGTGGTCAGTTCGATTCCGAAGCCGAGTTGGCTTAAACCCCGGACTACATTGCCAACCCCTCCCGGATAAACATTACAATTACCCGAGGTAATAATCCAATCGACGATTACATCTCCTGCCATAGTTAACCTGCGACCCACCGCTAAAACCTCCCTGATTTAAGAAGATCATTTTAAGTTAACTATCGATTTAGTTCCGGGAGCCAGCGGCAAGGTAATGGTAAAGCGGCTCCCCTCTCCCAACCGGCTGATTACCGAAATTGCCCCGCCCAGGGCTTCGGTCAATTCTTTGGCAATGGTTAGACCCAGGCCGAAACCGCCGCTGGCACGGTTACGGGAACTGTCGGTCCGGTAAAAACGCTGGAAAATATAGGGCAAATCCGTTTCAGAGATTCCGGAGCCTTGGTCGATTACGTGAATGGCCGCCCAATCCGAATCAGCTTCCAAGCGAAGTTCGACTTCTTTGCCGGAAGGGGTAAATATTAAGGCGTTAGCTAATAGGTTATCCAAGATTTTGGACAAGGCGTTACGATCGGTTTCAATTGTACACGGCCGGTTCTCTGTATAGCTGAGCTTAAGGTTTTTCCCTTTAAATAGATGCTCAAACCGGTAGGCCGTATCTTTAAGAAATGCGGAAAGTTCGAACGAACAATACTGAAAGTTATGAATCGCCTTATCGGAGAGGGCGATTTCCTGGAGGCTTTCAACCAGCGCCGTTAGGCGGTTGGTTTCTTCCAGCAATGATTCTAAATTCTCTTTGGTGGATGGAATTATTCGATCAATCATTCCCTCCAGATGGCTCCGTAAGGTAGCCAAAGGGGTACGAAGGTCATGGGCCACATCGGCAGTCATCTTTTTGCGAAGCCGCTCCATAGTGGATAAGCGTTCCGCCAATTGGTTAAGGCTGATGCCCAATTCCCCGAGTTCATCGGGGGGAAGATCATGAACCCTGGATTCCAAATTACCCGAAGTCATGCCTTTGGCGGTTTGGCTCATCTCCAGGATCGGGGCTGAAAACCTTCGGGCAATAAAGAAGGCAACCAAAAACGAGATCATCCCGGTTAAAACCATTGTCAGCACGATGGAACGGTTAATCGTTGCCCGGAATAGCTCATCCTGGACGGTTAAAATGTTTTGGAGCATATTCCGCCCGAAATAGGCGGTTCCGATTAACTTCCCGTCCAGCACGATCGGATGGGCTATTAATGAATTATTATTCCGCCGGGGCATCCTAGGGCGGTTTATGATTACTACTTCACCATGTTCATCGGTAACGTAGCGTAAATTTCCCATTAAACCGGCCCTGCCGCTATTAAAATTGCCCGGAAGGTGCGGCCAGCCTCCATACTCGCGGTAGAGTTCCACTAAGCTATTCACTATTTGCTGCTGCCGCGCTTGTTCGGTTTGGACAAGATAATTTTGGAATTGATAGTTTAGGGAAATATTGATGATGAAGCCGGAGATTAAAATACTTCCCAATGAAATGGCCAGCAAAACCAGGGTTAGTTTTTTAAGAATCGGAGATTTCAATCCCTGGTACCCCCAAATTTATAGCCAACTCCGAAGACGGTAAGGATGTAGCGGGGTTTTTCGGGGTTGGTTTCGATTTTTTGGCGCAGGTTTTTAATATGGCTGTCGATGGTCCGGTCATAACCTTCAAAACTATAACCTTGGACTTGTGCTAATAATTGGCTCCTACTGAAGACCTGCCCCGGGCTTTGCGACAATAGCATTAAGATTTTAAATTCAGTAGGCGTCAGGTTCAGCGGTTCTTGATTACGATAAACCTCGTGTTTGGCCGGATTGATGCCTAGCTCCCCCTGATTAAAAGAATGGGTCGAGGCCGGAGCGGTTTTCGAAACTTGATTCCGGCGGAGCTGGACCTGGACCCTGGCCACCAACTCACGGGGGCTAAACGGTTTGACCAGATAATCGTCGGCTCCGATATTAAGGCCGAAGATACGCTCATCTTCGGAGGTTTTAGCGGACAAAATTATGACCGGAACGTCCGAAACCTGGCGTACCCGGGTTAAAAGCTGCTCGCCGGAGAGTCCCGGAAGCATCAGGTCGAGGATGATCAGCTCCGGTTGGAGTTTTTCCGCTTGTTCCAGGCCAAAGTGGCCGTCGACAGCGGTATAAACTTGGTAGCCTTCTTTTTTAAGGTAGGCTTCAATGATTTGCTGAATTTTTAATTCATCTTCGATTACTAAAATCTTATGCATTAACCTCACCAGATAGGTATTTTAGTATAGATTAAGTTTATCCTATTTTGGGTCAAAGGTCAAAACTCTCCACAAAATCTCCACATCTTTTTCACGTTAGTTTCAAAATCAGGGGGTAAACTTAAGGCAAAGAAAGAGAGGTGGTCCTTTTAAAAAAGTTCGCTAAGGGAAAAAGCCAGATGAGAAATTAAGAAAGGATGGTTTAAATGAAGAAATTATTTTTGACAACTGTGGTAGCGCTAGTATTGGTAGGAACGGTTTCGTTAGCATTTGCCGGTAACGGCCGGGGTCAAGGACCGAACCAAGGAGGAGGGACCAAGGTTTTCAAGAATCTCAATTTGACACCGGAACAAGAGCAGAAAATGTTAGTAATCAGGCAGGATTTTCAAAAGGAGACCCAACCGTTACGCTTTGAGATCCAAAAGAAACAACTGGAACTGCGTCAATTATGGTCGGCCGAGAAGTTGAACCAGGGCGCGATTGAAGCCAAAGAAAAAGAGATTGCCGGCCTTAGGGTACAGATGGTTAATAAAGCCCGGGCAATGCAGGATAAGATGAAAAGCGCCCTGACCGCGGAGGAACGTAAGAAATTAGAAGAGTCCGGTTTTAACTGCAATCCTGGCTCCGGCGGCCGGGGGGCTCGCGGTGGAGGTAGAATGGGCGGCGGATGTTGCAATGTTAAATGATGGCCAATGGTTTAGGTTGAAAACCCGTAGCGGATACTACGGGTTTTTGGCGTTAACCTCACCCCGGTCCTGTTCCTCTGAGGTAATTTTCCAACGAATCTCTCTGCTCCGTATTTTTTCTCGGATCGGGCTTTCTGGACAATGATGATTTTCTCCGCGCTCATAAAACATAGCCCCGATAAGATCTTAATAGCATCTTCGAACCACCGGTTAAAAGGCCGACATTTTGGGCTTAGTCATCCCTCTCCGTGAACCTGCATCTATGATTCGCTCCGTTCAGAGAGGGAGTGAGGTTAAAAAGGATATCCGGGCGAGAAGTTGAATTTATTGATTAAAGCACTCAGCTAACCACAGGAGGTAGTCGGCTATGAGAATTGCAATTTTATCGGATATTCACGCTAATGCCATCGCCTTGGAAGCGGTTTTGGAGGATATTAACTCCCGCCATATTGACCTGGTTTTTTGCAGCGGCGATTTGGTCGGGTTTGGGGCTTATCCCAATGAAGTGATTAATTTGATCCGGAAAAACCGGATTCCGACGATTATGGGAAACTATGATGACGCGGTAGGGTTCAATAAACCGGATAGTGGCGGTGGCCTTTTTATCGATCCCCATATGAAGGAATTGGGGCAGGTTTCTTTGGAATGGACCAAGAAACAGGTCAACTTCGAAAACCGGTCTTTTCTGCGCAGCCTCTTGGAAAGGATCCAATTTAGCGCCTGTGGTAAAAAGGTTTTAATAGTTCACGGGAGCCCGCGTCAAATTAGCGAACACCTCTATGCCGACCTGCCCGAGGAGCCGGTATTAAGTTTCTTTGATAGCGAGAAGGTTGATATTATTATCTGCGGCCATACCCATTTGCCATATACCAGGGTGATGGATACAAAGTGTTTGATCAATGCGGGTAGTGTCGGGAAACCCAAGGACGGGGACCAGCGCGCCGCTTATACAGTAGTTAAATTGACTGAAGCTTCCATAGAAACCGAGGTTATCAGGGTGAAATACGATGTGGAACGGATGGCCCAAGCAATCGAGGCCTCGGGTTTGCCTGGGGAATTTGCGATGGGCTTACGGAACGGGATGAGTGGTTGATAAGTTTTAACGGAAAGCTAAATTCATAAAAATAACAACCTCGGTATTTTAAATATATTACATTTAATTGAACCGAACCCATTTAATTAGTATATTTCAATTAAAAGGAATAGGATTCCTCTATTTACAACCGCTGTATAATATGATAGAATATTTCCAGATAGACTTCCGCGCCAGCTTCAGCTTGACCCATGTGAAATTATCAAAATGGGGCTGATGTGGATCGACAAACGGCATAAGCATTTTCTAAGTGGGATATTTCGTTTCCAGACGAAGTGTCCTTACGTTTTATTAAAGAAAAAAACATTTAAGGCTTTTACTGGCCGAATTAAAGTAAAATTTTGAAAGGGCATTAGTCTTTGGGCTAAATGTCCTTGTGTTTTATTGCCGTGATTTTGACATTAAATGGGTTTTGTCTCCTGATAAATTACAAAAAAATTGTTTTAAGAAAGGAGTTTCCGATGAACCAGCCAATCTTTTTGACCAAAAGCGCCTTCAATTATTTGCTCGCCAATTTAGTGGAGCTTGAGGAGGGAATCAGTGAAATTATTGATGTCTTTTTTCGCGAACCTTCCAAAGAAGCCGATGAGTTGAAGCGGGTGTTGAATGATTATGTCCGGTGGTTAGACGGAACGCTAAAACGGGTTACAATCAAAGCTACAGCCGATAATAATTTCCCCAATGCGGTCATCGGCAGCGAGGTGGTTGTCGCGGAGAGCGGCGGTAGTGGGACCGATTGTTATAAACTGGTCTCACCGCTTCGAAATAAAATCGGTTCTAACGAGATTTCCTTTTTATCGCCAATGGGTAAAGCGATGCTTTTAAAGAAAGTTAATGACCGGTTTGTAGTCGAGGCGCCGGGAGGCACCTTTGATTACCAAATTTTAGCGATAAAAATAATCGCCGACTCCCAGGAGCCTGGTATTGATTCAATTAACGGGAAGGGGAAAAGCCTAAATATGCTAAATATGCGAATATAGTTTGGTAATAGTATCTTAGCGGAGGGTAAAATTATGAATTGGATCATTGATTCGTTATCACCGGGAGGTTTATGAAAAAAAAGTAGCCTTCATTATTTTTTTAAGCAATAAAGCACTGACTATCCCGAATAGGGAATGATTTAGAAATGCCGATAGGTTGGTTCCGATGTCGGTGGGGGTGATCCGAACGATATCCAGGTTAATTACCGCTCCAAATAAAAATACCCATAATAACCAGGATAATCCTAAACCCTTGATTATAAAGAATCTTTTCCCGGTGTAACTAATGAGATAGTAAAGAATAATACCAAAAGTTGCGGCAATGATATTATCACCTAAAAAGCCGAGGAATAAAGCGCCGGGTTTTTTCACCGATTCCGGTTCGACAAAAATGGAAGCGGCCAGGTGCCAATAATAATAATTGGTCCAGTTTAGCAATATGCTAATCAGATTACCTGCGTCTTTGGCAATGTTGGCGATTAGGCCGGCCGTCGCTCCTGCTATAATTGGATCTTCCTTCACGAGAAGCCTCCGGTGTGTCTAAAATTGTTTTATTAGGGTTTCTTTAGGGGGTATAAAATATACCAGGGGCTTGCAAATAATCCGGCCTTACACCTTAGGAGAAGTGGTTAAGAACCTTATACTATCAAAACAGAAAATCACAGAAATTTTGAGCATGGCTATTTTAATGAACTTATGGTATTATAATCCCTCCTTGATTTGTACTGAAGGATAAACGGCTTAATTGCCGTATAATAATAAAGGCTCCATTCGGGAGTCTTTTTTTAATAATGAATCTTTAAACCGTAAGGAGTGATAGCCCTGCAACCCAATAACATTTCTTTACTCCCCGGCGAAAGGATTGACCGCCTTGGCCATCACGGGCTACGGATCATCCAAAACCCGGAGAAGTTCAAGTTCACCATCGACGCCTTTCTGCTGACCGGTTTTGTTAACCCCGCCCCTAAAGGCAGCCTGATTGATCTGGGCGCCGGTGGCGGAGTGCTTTCGTTGTTAATCGCCGGGACAAAAAAGGCCGGATCCGTCTATGGCCTCGAGATTCAGCCGGAGTTGGCGGAAATGGCCCGGCGTAGCGTGGCTTTGAATGGGTTGGAAGCTAACATTCAAATCCTGAACGGCGATCTACGGGATTTGCCGGCGGAATTGAAGCCTAACTCATTTGACATTGTCATTAGTAACCCTCCCTTTTATCCTATTGGCAAAGGGGTAATCTCAGGGAACCAATCCTTAGCCATGGCCAAATTCGAGATTGGCTGTAAACTTGAGGAAGTTATCATTGCCGCCAAAAGGCTGGTCAAAGGAAACGGTAGATTTGCCTTGATCTACCCATCCGAACGCCTCACTGAGTTATTGTTGACCCTGGACCGGCACAATCTCACCCCTAAAAGGATTTGTATGGTATATCCCAAACCAGAAGCCAAAAGCAATCTTATCTTGCTTGAATCACGGCCCGGCGCCGGCCCGGAAGTGGAAATCCTCCCCCCGATAATTGTATCTGATCAAAATGGGGAATACTCTGAACAGATGAACCGGATCTTTCAGGGGGAGAAAATCGGCTGAAATCTAAAAAGCTGGGAGTCGGGAGACAGAAGACAGCAACAAAGCTGGAAATCTATTACCTGATTCTTGATTGGAAGGCAACGGTTTAAACCGATTGGTACCTAGTAGCCCGGTTCAAATACTAATGCTTGAGGTTGTTGTGGCTGACTGGATATTAGCCGGGGATGCCGGATTAAAAGAATTATACAGAACGTTACCGGCCGCGTTTTTTCAAAAAGAACGCTGGTTTGCCGACCGGGAGCTTCAGGGCGAGATTGAGCTGGTTGACTCGATCCAATTTCATCAAGCCGGTTCAACGGGATCCGTTATTGCCTTCAATCTATACCAAACACAGCCATTGATGGGCTATTATTACAACCTGCCTTTCTTAATCACCCAAAGCCGAAATATGGATCGGGAAGTTTGGTTTGAAAAAAGCGGCTATTATTTTTATGATCCGATCCCGACTTACGAATATATTTCACTACTGGAAGGGCTGATTCAAGACCGGGCCTCGCTTCCCGCTTCTCAAGGGACTTATCGGTTTCAACCTTACCGTAACTTATATGAACCCCGTTTTCATCTCCATGGAAGCACCAGCAATTCGTTGTTATTTGTCACCCGCGGTTACCTGCTCAAAAACTACCGCCGGATCTATCCGGGTGTCAATCCGGAACTTAAAATAGGCGCGGCCCTAAACCGGCTTGGCTCCAAACAAATCCCGGAGCTTTATGGTTCCTTCAATTATCAAGCACAAAGGGAATACACCTTAGGAATCATCATGGAAGCGGTAGAGAATTCCGGGACCGGATGGGAACGATGGGGAAAAATTTTTAAAAAACCCTCCCTCGAAACCGAGGAACTCCTCTGTGAAGAGGCGAGTCAATTGGGAAGCGCTTTGGGTATCTTGCATCGGGATTTGGCGATTATCGCCCGGAATGACGGGGCGTACCATGATTTTAACCTGGCTGATTTTGAAAAGCGGATTGAGCACATTGTCAATTGTGTTCGAACCGATCAGATCAGTTTGCCGGAAACAGATTCGATTCTTTTAAAATTGACTGACCTTAAAAAACGGTTATCTGGGAGTAACCTAGGCGCTAAATATAGAATTCATGGCGACCTACATTTGGAGCAAGTTATTAAAACTGCAGATGGTTGGAGGATACTCGATTTTGAAGGCGAACCGTTGAAATCCATCCCGGAAAGGGAAAGTTATGATTCGCCCCTTAAAGATGTAGCCTCGCTGTTAAGGTCGATCAGTTACCGGCTCAATTGGGCAGAAGCGGGGCATAAGGAGATTGAAATCAAAATCAGTTCCAGTTTGAGTCAAGGATACCTCCAAAGCTGCCGGGAGGTTAAGGCCAGCTTTTTACCGGGGCCGGAGGAATTCGGTCCCCTGTTGACTTTTTTCCAAATTGAGCGCGCGGTGTACGAGTGCCTTTATGAATCAAAGTACCGGCCGGATTGGCTTTGGATCCCCCGGGCCGGCTTGGCGAAATTGATCCAAAGTTTATAAATGTACTGTGAAAGGATGACTATCATTGAAAGTCGCGTTATTTACCAATGAATACCCTCCTAACATATATGGCGGGGCCGGCGTCCATGTGGATTACCTCTCCAGGGCCCTGGCAGGATTAGTTGAGGTAGAAGTTAGGACCTTCGGGAAACAAGCTGACCCAGAAGGGAAGAATCCACGGGCAGTAGGTTTTGGGGCTTGGGAGCCACTCGGCCGGGGAAGTCTGCCATTCGCCAAAGCCTTACAAACATTATCGATAAACCTGGCTTTTAATAGTAAACCGTTAACTGCGGATATAGTCCATTGCCATACCTGGTATACATTTTTCGCCGGTTTTTTAGCTAAAATTTTATATGGGACACCCTTAGTAGTGACAATGCATAGTTTGGAACCGCTCCGGCCATGGAAGGAGGAGCAATTGGGCTCCGGTTATCTTTTGAGTTCGTGGATTGAAAAGAACGGAGCCGAGCATGCTGACAAAATTATCGCTGTTTCGGAGGAGATGAAAGAAGATATCATCCGGGCTTATCAAGCGCCGGTTGAAAAGGTAGTGGTAATTCATAATGGAATCGACCTTGAACAGTATCATCCGGTAAGTGACCGCTCCTATCTGGATGAACAAGGTATAGACTATCCATACCTTCTATTTGTAGGCCGGATCAGCCGCCAAAAGGGGATTATTCAGCTTTTGGAAGCAATGGAACTCTTAGGCCAAGCCCGCCTTGTACTTTGCGCCAGTACTCCCGATATTCCAGAATTGGAAAGGGAAGTACGGGAGAGGGTAGGGCAAAACCCTCGAATTAAATGGATAAATGAAATGATCCCTAAAGAGAAGGTGATCCAGTTATACTCTCACGCTGCAGCATTTATTTGCCCTTCGATTTACGAACCGTTCGGGATCATTAATTTAGAGGCGATGGCTTGTAAAACCCCGGTTATCGCTTCCCGGACCGGGGGAATTAAAGAAGTAGTAATTGATGGTGAAACCGGTTTTTTAGTGTCTCCCGGTAACCCGGAGGAATTGGCCGCAAGGATCAAATTTACCTTGGATAATCCGGAACTGATTGTCAAATTTAAAGAAAACGGCCGTAAACGAGTAGAACAGCATTTCAGCTGGAAATCCATTGCTAACCGCACTGTGGATTTGTATCGCCAAATAATTAGGGAACCAGTTCATGTAAATTAACGGGTAAAGCCCTTTTTTCGGTCCCTTTCTCGTTTGTAACTTCATAAGATGGGAAGGGGGTGTTTTAGATGGAGGAAGAAACAACAGAAGTTTGGCGTGGTGAACGGACTAATATTGAATTTTTATCCGCGCTGATTTCCGGTTTAAGCTTAATTGAGCGGAACCTGACTTTAAGCGCGCTTGACTTTCAGAGCATGGGATTATCAAAAAAGCACCAGATCGAAGCAGCAATCGAACGCGCTGCCGACTTGGGGAAAGTATTAGATGATTTAATCGGGTTATTAAAAAAAATTAGCTGTAGTTATTTAGATTAGGCGGTTTCATAATTCTTTTTTCCGGCTTCGCATACAATATATTGATAGACTAAAATAAAACCTACACTATATATTGCATGCGAAGGTAAATTTTTGTAATTATGAAACTCGCTCATTTACAAACAGTAAGTTTAGTATTAAGTTAAAAGCCGAGCTTTCCGATACTTTTATTATAGAACGGGGGGGCGGTAATGGCTAAGAAAATATTACTAGTTGATGATGCAAATATTATCAGATTAATGTTACGCAAGATCCTCGTTGAGGGAGGTTACGAAATCGCTGGTGAAGCTTCCACTGGTGAGGAAGCTGTTAAAAAATATACCGAACTTCATCCAGATCTGGTAACGATGGATATCACCATGAACGGGATGGGGGGCATCAATGCCTTAAAAGCCATTCGTGAACTTGACCCCAACGCCAGGGTGATTATGTGCTCAGCAATGGGCCAAAAATATTTAGTAGTTGAAGCTATTAAGGCGGGAGCGGTTAATTTTATTATGAAGCCTTTTGAACCCGATAAAGTATTGGAGGCTGTCGAAATGGCTTTTACCGGGACGGCCGGTGAACAACCTTTATAATATGATAAAGAAAAGGGACTCGAAGCGGGTCCCTTAATTTTTTTAGTTTAAAAGCATCTTCGAGCCAATTACGATTAAAGCGATCCCTAACAACTTATAAAGGTTAAATTGGATGTGCTCCATACCGAAAAGGCCGAAATGGTCAATGAGATAAGCCGTTAATAATTGAGCCCCGATGATTGCGGTGGTGGCAACGCCGACTCCCAGGCGGGGAATACTGACCGCGACCCCAAAGATAATGGCTACCCCGATCGGCCCGCCTAACCAAGCAAACCAAGGCACGGCAGTGTATTTAGCGAAACTTCCGTTTCCCAAGAATAATAAAAGCAGGCCGGATGTAACCGTACCTAATAGGTGTACACTGAAAGTGCCTTCCAAAAGGCCGATGACCTTTCCAAGCACACTATTGAATGTCCCTTGAATTGCCATTAACGATCCGGCTGCCGCCGCCATTAACAAATATAATATTTTGCCTCGCATGTGTTGCTCATTCCTCCTTAATTTATAAAAGTTGAATTAAATTTCTGATATTACATCATGTCTTTAAAGCCAGCCATGATAAGGAATTAATGAATTTAATTCAACTTATGTCAGCTGTAATAGGATGAAATAAATACCGATTTGAGGTTATTTGCATTCGGCTTTAAGAATGCAAATCTTGGTTAAGAAATTTATTTCATCCTATATAGTCTGCATCCTAAAATCACTCATATCCCAGTAAAAAAAAGGCATATGATTAAGGAGTGAACCAGGAAAACGAATCGGGGATTCCTTAAGGATGGAGTTGTTAATGGAGATTTTAAAAGCAACTTTATTGGGGCTAATAGCCGGGACCTCCGGGACCTTTATAGGCGGTTTGATTGTTTTATACCGATTTTCGGATAGTATGCCCAAGCAAAGTTGGCTCTTGGGTTTTTCGGGCGGGATCATGGTAGCGGTGGTGTTTTTTGATCTCTGGCCTGAAGCTTTATTTTTTGGCGGTTTTTATCCAACAACCGTCGGGACTGTGATCGGGATGCTATTAGTACAGTATTTTGATAAAATTTTGAACCTGGTTCCCTGGTATCGGCGGCACAAATTTACTAAACTAGCCAAGGTAGGGATTTTGCTTGGCTTAGGCATTGGGACCCATAACTTTCCAGAAGGGGTGGCTTTGGGAACGACATTCATTGCTAACCAGGAATTTGAAAAATGGATTGGGCTCGCCTTAATCATGGCGCTGCATAATATACCGGAAGGGATGGTAATGGCCTCCGCCTTTAAATTAGCTAAGGTAAGGTTGGCCAAGATTTTATTGGCCTTAGTAATGGTGGAATTACCGATGGCTTTTGGCGGAACGGTGGGCGCTATTTTAGGGCAAATTTCACCATGGATGGTTTCTCAATCATTAGGGTTTGCCGGAGGCGCAATGCTCCTGTTGGTGATGAAAGAACTTTTACCAATGGCGCAACGGCTTGCCGGATTATTTTGGGTTGGGACCGGTTTAATGGTTGGAATATTAGCCGGGGTGTTGTTAGTGCGAGTGTTATAATTATTAGGAGACAGTAGACAAGGGAGCCATTGGTGATTTTAAGGTACGGCAACGGATTAAATAATCTGTTATTAAATAGGTTAGGAGTGGAGAAACTCACCTGGAGCCAGGTGAGTTTGGTTTTTGGAAACATTCTATTAATGTTTCCGTCGCTTGTCGAACCATGTCAACTTAGTTTGGAAATTATACCTGGGGCAACTCTGGAAGATGGCATGGACGGTTAGCTTGAAGAGACGTTTAAATTTTCCGTTTCCTGGGATGAGTTTTTGTTAAGGATCCCATATTCAATACTGTCTACCAGGGCTTCCCATGAGGCTTCAATCAGGTTTTCGGATACTCCTACGGTTCCCCATGACTCCTTGCCATCGGAGCTTTCGATTAGTACCCGTACCTTAGCCGCAGTCCCCCGTTTTTCATCGAGTACCCGCACTTTATAGTCGATTAGGTTAATATCGGAGATCTCCGGATAGAAACGGAGTAAGGCTTTCCGGATAGCTGAGTCAAGAGCGTTAACCGGGCCTTCACCTTCGGCGGCGGTGATTTCGCTTTCATTACCGACCTTAACTTTGATAGTGGCCTCGGTGAGAACCGGTTGATCGCCCCGTTTTTCAACTATGATTCGAAAACCTTCCAGGGTAAAAACTTTTTCATATAGGTTGAACGCTTTTTTAATGACAAGGTCAAATGAGGCTTCGGCAGCTTCAAATTGATAGCCAATGTTTTCCAAATCTTTCAAATGATTGGTTAAGTTTTGGACTTTAGGGTCGTCTTTTTTGGTCTCAGGGAGGATCTCCTTAATTTTGTTCAAAACCGTACTCCGTCCAGCCTGATCTGAGAGGAGGAACCGCCGTTCGTTTCCTACTTCTTCGGGGCGGATATGCTCCAGGGTAAGTGGATTTTTGATAATAGCGTCATGATGAGTGCCTGCTTTATGGGCGAACGCCGAAGCGCCGACATAGGGCTGACGTTCATCATGGTGTAAATTGGTTAATTCGGCAATAAAACGGGAAGCATCGGTTAAAAGATGCAAATTTGATTTGATCTGAGATTCATAACCAAGTTTAATAATTAAGGTGGGGATAATGCTAGAGAGGTTGGCATTACCGCAACGTTCCCCATATCCATTAAAAGTGCCTTGAATATGAGCGGCCCCGGACTGGACCGACATAACCGAGGAAGCGACTGCAGTACCGGAATCATTATGAAAATGGACGCCAATGGGAAGGGATATCTGCTCTTTAACCCGGTTTAAGATTTCTAAGGCTTCAAAGGGGAGTGTGCCCCCATTGGTGTCACAAAGCACAATGCTACCAGCCCCGCCACGGGCCGCTGCTTTCAAAGTATCCAACGCATAATCTGGGTTAGCTTTAAAACCGTCATAAAAATGTTCGGCGTCATAAATAACTTCTCTACCGTTTTGGCGGAGATAGGCTACTGAGTCCTCGATCATTTGCAGATTTTCAGCTAGGCTTACTTTTAACACTTCACGGGCATGAAAATCCCAGCTTTTGCCGAAGATTGTTATTACCGGAGTTTGGGTCGCCAACAAATCATTAAGGGTTTTATCTTCGGCAGGGGGGTTATTAGCCCGCCGGGTACTTCCAAAAGCCGATAGTTTAGCGTGTTTAAGGTTTAATTTGGCTGCAGCCTGATAAAACTGAAGATCTTTGGGGTTAGAACCTGGCCAACCCCCTTCCACATAATCCAAACCAAGAGAGTCAAGCTTCTTGACTATTCGAAGTTTATCTTCTACTGAAAAATAGACGCCCTCCCCCTGGGCTCCATCGCGCAACGTTGTATCATAAATAATTACCTTCATTAGCGACCTCTCCTTGTTTATTGTAAGACAATTTGGATTTTAGACTAACCCCTTTTTTAAATGGAAGACGGCCAATTGGGGATTAAGATGATTGTTAGGATATTAAGATTTATTTTATCTCGCATGGAAGATAAAGTCAATCAAAATTTGAAGTTAGCGCATGGTTTCACCATAATTGGGATTTAGTCATAATCTATAGAAAAGGCATGAGTCATAAGGCGCGAGGTAATAGAGGGATAGGGAATAGGCATTAGGCGATAGTTTTTGGGTTCAAAACGTTACCCGCCGATTAGTGCAACCTAATTTTTCGTTGGATATAGCTACATATTTTGCGGGGGTTTATGAATGGGATGGAAAATCGTCGCAGTGACTGAAGTACCGCTTGGTAAAAGGATCTTGCGTATTGGCAGCATAGGCAAGGATGTCCGGGAGTTACAACAACTCCTTTCGGTTTCCGGTTTTTATTTTGGATCGGTTGATGGAATATATGGGATATTAACCGAAGAAGCGGTGTCGTTATTTCAAAAAACTATTAGTTTAAGAAACGACGGGATTGCCGGAGTAAAGTCGATTACAGCTTTAAAAGCGCTTTCTGCAAAGCTAAACCGGATTGTTTATACTGTAAAACCTAAAGAAAATTTAAAAAATATCTCTCAAAAGTTTGGGGTCTCCATATCAGCCTGGCACGGAATACCCGGACAAGGAAACCCGCAGCGTAAAATTTATCTCGGAATGAAACTGTTCTTAGATCGAAAGGTGGTTTTTTACTCCGGGGAAAAAATAGAAGGATTTCCGGCAACCGCTAGTTTGGAAGTTGGTTGGAAGCTTACCTGCGATGGCGAATTAATCCGGATTAATAATAATGCCGGCTCTTATCTAACTGTGACTGCCCAGCCCGATACTTGGAAAAAAGTTTTAGCGTCCCATAATGTTTGGAAAAAACTTAGCACTAATCTAAAGCGGGAAGGTGGACGGCGTTGGGGGATCGATTTAAGGGACGCCCCGTTGGAAACGATTTTTCGGTGGAAAGGTTTAGTGCAATATTTATGTGAATCGATGCCGGCCAAGGAAATTCCATTTATAATCCTCCCGATGCCTGATGATGGAGAGTCAATTCAAAACAAGCTTTATTGGTTGAATCTTCCTCAGATAAGTAATTCCGCCAAGTTGCTTTTGATTGATCCATTGGCGGAACTGGATTCACCCTTGGCTTTTTTAAAATCAAAAAAACATTTTGCCAGGGCGATTTGGAGGTTAGCCAGTTACAATTTAGGGCCGAAGGCATTAATTATGGGATGCGTTGGCGGTTGGGATTGGAACCTTGACCAAAGTAATCAATACCGCCAAGTAACATTTAAAGAAGGAAGGCTATTTGCCGCCATGAATCCTCGTTCTACTAAATATGATCCAGGCACATTTGAGACAATTGTTAATTATATGCGCCGTGGCGAGCGCCACTGTTTGGTTTTCCGAGATCAGCAGGGGTGGAGTGATTGGGTTAGGATCGGTTTAAAGTTTAACCTGCTAGGCTTGGTGATTCATAATCCTAAAGGCTTGGGCAAGTTCGGTATAGAATTAATTTACAGCTCCTTTGGAGTGCTTCCGGAGGATAAAGCCTGATATGAAAACTTGGCGAATTTTAGATCTCGGCCTACTCATCCTTTGAATAGAAAAGCGATGTCCAAACCGGGATATTTTTTTGCTTTGGTTTGCATATAGATTAAGGAAAAGATGTTGTCATAAACTTAATTCAACATCTATAGATTCGGTTATGATTTGTCACTCAAAATAAGTATCGGGAGAACCCTTCCGCACGGAGGGCCGGGAGGTGAATAATTGCGGGCTATTGGCCAGGGCGAAAAAAGATTACGGGGGGATGAAAGTGAGTATCAGTTGTCAATATGAGTCGATGAAATATCCATTTTTTTTATCCGATCTCACCCAATCCGTTTCGGTGGATGGGGAACTAAAATTGGCTGAAAATTTACCGCCGCTCGATAAGATTAGTTGGGGAGGATTTGAGGTTGAGGCGCCGGAGTTGGCTATTTATGACGACCTGCTGGTTGTTTCGGGAAAGGTTTATCCCTACTTAATTTACCTTACCAAGCCCGGCGAAGGCCGGATTGCCGCAGGCGCCGACGAAGAGGGAACTCCGGTTCAAGAATTAGAGCGCCGGGAGTGTAGCGCACGTTGGATTAATGAGAGTGGAATCGATTACGAGGAAAGAATCACTATTCCCGGATTACGCCCCGGAATGGTGGTGGAAGTGGATTTATCACCTTCAAATGCAGCTTTCGACGGGGCTGGATCCGGCCAAATCCGGTTTTTCGGACAATTGGAGGCTACAGTGCATGCGGTTGAGAATGAGGAATTTCCAGTCGTAAGTGAAGTAATGGCGCAACCGCCCTCGAAGGTCATTGTCGCCAAAGAACCGGTAAGATTAGAAGAGATATTGGATATTCGCAAAGAAGTGATCCCGGTTCAAACCCCTCTGGTACTTTCGAACCTTAAACCGGGGGCAGCCCGAATATTAACCTATCAAGCCAGGCCAGTCGGGCTAAATTGTGAAACAGGGCGGGGTAAGATTTTTATAAAAGGGTTCCTGGAAGTGGCAATGGTTTATGTCGGAAGCGACGATGATGGGCGGCCGGCCGAGGTCTTTGCTCAAGAATGGAATCGGGCCACCGGAACGGCGGTCCCTTTCGAAACCATCATTAGTGCGGAAACACCCGATCCCGATCCAATCGTTATACCACGGGTTACGCTCCGCAACAGCAAACTGGAGATGAAAACCTCCCGGGAGATGCGTTACCGGGTTGATGCCGAGTGCGAGGTTACAATTTCCAGGGTTATTCAAAAAGAAGTAGTGACTGACGCTGAATCCGGCCCTGAACAGATAATCGATCTCCAGAAAAACCTATTGAACTTTGAAGAATATTTAGGTGAAAAGACCGGCGTGATCAATCTGGAAACAGTGATCGCCCTTCCAAACGGGGAGATCCCGGAGCGGTTGTTGGTATGGGAAGGCTCGCCAAAAGGAATATCCTTGGAAGTGGCGGAAGATAAAGTATTGGTGGATGGAAATTTTGACCTCAGGCTTATTTATGCCGCCGACAGCGCCGATGGTCCTGGGATACAAGTTGCCAGTTGGAACCGGCAAAACGACAACAGTATTCCCTTGGCCGGAATGGTTGATTTTCCGGGTATTAAGCCCGGAGCGCTGCTTCGGACTGTGGCTCAGGTGGAGTCACTTAATCTCGAATTAACCGGGGACAGGACGGTTCAGGTAAATGGAACGGTCAACTTTAGGGTGATGGCCAGAATGCCCAAGGCTTTAATGGCTTTAAAGGATTGTGCCGCAGTGGAACCGGTTGATCCGTCAACCAGGCCGAGTATCTTGTTTTATCTGGTACAGCCCGGTGATACGCTTTGGAAAGTAGCCCGGCGATACCAGACTACAGTAGCTACGTTGGCCCGGGTAAATCAGGTTTCCAATCCGGAGCGAATCGATATCGGCCAAAAATTAATCATTCCAAAGCCAGTAGGATAAACTTTACTTATGGTTAATTATTAATCGTACCTGTACGGCTAAATTAAGATAGTTGTTACAGGTATTTTTTTTATTCAAAATTCGTGATACAGACGACAAGTGACAAGAGATAGAAATATGCTCTCCGCCCGGTTTTCTTTTCGCTGATGGCCCATATGATATCGATATAAGGTGAAGGAAATCAGATATTGTATTACCCTACAACCTGTTTAAAGAATCGCCTTTCATCTTATAAATCAAAACATAGATTGCATTGAAATAAACTGATCCATTGAATTTTAAACTAAAGGAAGAGGGTAGCTAAAATGGCAGTACTTGCGGAAACAACCGCTCAAGTCCTAGTTGATGATACTATTACCCTTCCTCTGCCGGCTGAAAAGGTGGACGAAATCGTGGCTAGAGTCCAAGGCCTTAACTGCTTTGTGATTGAAAATAAGGTTATTTTTCAAGGGGTTTTGCATAAACAAATCTTTTTTGTAGATACCAACGGGATCGTAAGACATGTTGGGGTAGACATACCGTTTAGCGGTTTCGTCGATCTCCCCGGTGTCCCGGCGGGCGCCGCCTGCCAATTGACAGCAGCGATTGAATTCCTTAATTTCAAGTTATTATCACCGACTGAACTTCGAGAGACCGTAGTCATCCTGATCGGAGTGACAGTCACTGATGATGTTAATAATACAAACGTTTTTACCAATACTTTACCGTTGGAACCTTTACGTTTCGGGGAACCGAACGCGGTCAGAGTGAAGGGGGCCAAAGGAGGCCTGGCGCGTCGTTAGATAGTGGTTCACGTCAACTTCCATTTGACCCAAGGAATTATAAAAATGACACTGGGCTGGCTAAAATGTTCGAAGTATTCGCTAGATCAAGGTAAGGGCATTAAAAGGATTGCCCTTACCTCTTTTTTGGGAGAGGGCAAAGGGTCGTTTTTACCAGGATTCCCAGATATTTATGCAGCTAAATCGGGCATTTTGTTCTCCATGATTACGTTAAATATGCTATAATCGGAGCTAACGCTATGGAGGAGTAATATGTTAACTTCGTTCCTGAAGAAAGATTCTTTTATAAAAGACATTTTGCTTCTACTCTTGGTGGGCATTTTGGCTTCGGCTATTTTTGCCCGGGGTTTCGCATTGGCAACCGATAAATATTTTGCAAAAGCCGTCACCGGAGTAATGGGGGATATGGGCCAATATGATATACTCTTTCAAACCAAGGTAGAACTGAAAGGGGCATTGGCTCGCCAAGTACGCCAGGTAATTGATGAACATTTTCCGGGGGCCACTTTGAAAGCTGGAATCAGTTTGGCTGGTAAGGCCACCTATTTTCTGACCTTGCCTGAACAGTATAAAAATAAAAGCGTGTATAACAGTTTATCTTATTATTTTAACAACCTTCCCGGTAACGGCGGCTATTCAGTAATGACTGAGCCTAAGATTAATATTAGTAGCGTGCCTAGCGGCGCTTTTGATTTTTTATCAAAACAAGTGGAGCGGCTCCCGGGAGTACGGTTTATTTTTAAAGATGGCAATAGTATCGGTATCGTCTTAAAAAACGTAAATGCTAGTGAAACCGTGCTTCGTAACGTTAAGCAAATCTTAGCGAAATATCAGATTTTAGAAGTGAGGCTGGCTTCGGGTTATTCTCAGGAAGAGGTTATGGCCCTGGGGAAAAAAGTTGCCCAAAACTTAAGAGGCATCGAGGGCGCCGATTATGTCCGGGACGTTACCATGGCCGGAAGCGGCGATGAATATCAATACTTGGCTAGTACCTTGCTTGAAGTGAAGAAATTTCTCTTAGCTTATGCTGCCGAAGTTAAGATTCTACCGGAACCCGGGGAAGTATTGGAAGTCGGCGATCTGCTGGCGCTTAACGGGGAGAATTCAAAGGGCATCAATCCAGGTTCAATATTGGAGCCCCTTGAGGTTGTGGTCAAGATTACCGCCAAGGAAGGCGAAGCATATCGCGGATTGATCATCCAAGGCGACGCCGAATATTTAAGCGATAATAAAACTTATCGCCTGCTTCCCGAAGATAAAATCGGCCCCATGGTTGGCACCGCTCAGGTCTCAAGCCGTAAAGCCCAGTTAGTCCAGGGGTTGGATCAGGGAGTCAAACTGCTAAACCAGATCAACGGAGCGATTAACGATTTTAATAATTCCACCGGGGGTGCGGGTTTGACCGTATCCGGAATTGAAAAGGCATACCGGCAACTCTTTGAAGTTAAGGGCGCCCTTAAGCAGATTCAAGGCGGTGTTAACGGGCTAACCGGGAAAACCGACCGGGACGGATTGGTTAATATGGTCCGTCTGGTTGAAGGCATTGGGGATGATTTGGATTATTTAGCGCGGACTTTTGCCAGGGTTCAAGTACTCGAAAACCGTTTCAGTAAAACCCTGGACGGTATCCAAAACGCTCAAATATTATTAGGCAGTCCGTTATTACAAAGCGCAGCCGGACAGTCGGGCGGGATTGCCGATAAAATATCGCTGCTCCAGGATCAACTCGGGACAGTCCATAATTCATTAGAGGATCGGATCCAAAGCTTAGACGATTTTATTAATCGATTTAACCCTCTGGTGGCGACGCTTTTGTCCTGGCGAAACAAAGCCAATAGTTTTGCCGAACAAGTTAATAATTTCGGGGCCGTATTTACACCCGGAAGCGCCAATCACCAGCAATTGATGGAAATGATTGAAGCTACCGACCAGGTGATTTCCAATCTAACCGGGTTTGATCCGAAACAAGTCAAAACCGGCTTGGAATTAATTTCAGACCACTTATTCGGTTCCGACCGGGTCGATCTGACTGCCTTAATCGCTCAGGTGGAGAAGTTTAGGGATGCTTTACCCCAATTGTTAGATGAAGAGATCGGTAAATCCGTAAATCTGATCGACAAATATGCAGGGGGGGAGGGAGCCTCCGGCGAGAAACTCCAAATTTTTACCAACGCCAATATTGATCGACGTTTAATTAATGCCGCAATTCATGACACCTTGAATAGTAGCCAAACGGCGACCTTTTCATTGCCGGTGGGGACCATTAGCCCGGATATCAGGGGTGAACTTTTCAAAATTTTGGCTGAGGTCCGCTCTACTATTGCGGCCTTGTTAGTAATGATTCTTTGGGTTTTGGTTTTCATTCTAGACCAGTCCTTGATCATTTCCATGCTTAAAATGATGGATTTCTCATTGTTACCTAAAAAACTCCGTTGGAAACACCCCTGGTTGGATTGGGGCTATCAAAAGGCCTATAAATTCCTTAACCCAGCCAATCTTTATGCGGCGGTCACCGGTGGTATTTGGTTAGGAACCTGTTTTGGATTGGCCGGGGCCAGGATACCTTATCTCAATTATTGGGAGGTAGGGGCATTGGGAGGTTTATTCGGAATTTTAATGGGATCATTGTCGATTAAGATTAATCCAATATCCAAAGACGAGGTTTTGGCCGGATTATCTTTAGGGTTGCCATTTAAGACGATAATGCGGGAGATTGTGATTCCAGCCGGGCGCCCCGGGATGTTACAGTTTTTGAACCGTTGGAAGATGATTATGAAATGATGAGTGGTTATTGAAAGCTAATGCTATGATGGAATAGTAGCCAGGAGACAGGAGTCAGGGGCCGGAATTGTAAATAAGGGTTTGGGGCCTTTCTAAGGCCAGGTGATGAAGGTAGTTAAGATCAGGCCCCTAACTCCTAAACTCTCGGTCCCTACCAAATAATTTGGCAAAAGGATATGGATAGATGCTAGAAATCAAAGGGCTGACTAAAAGTTACGGCCAGAAAAGGGCCTTAGATGGAATTAATTTAAAGGTGACCCAAGGTGAAACAGTGGTGATTATGGGTCCCAGCGGTTGCGGTAAATCCACCTTAATCCGGTGTATTAACCGTTTGACTGAACCCGATGAAGGGATTATCAGCCTTCAAAACCAGGTAATTACCGAAATGTCTTTGAATGAGCTATTAAGGGTCCGTCGGAAAATTGGTTTTGTTTTTCAGCATTTCAATTTGATCAGGCGCCTAAGTGTATTGGATAATATTTTGATGCCGCTTAGGCTACATGGGGTTGACATGGAAGTGGCCGAAGAGCGGGGTAAGGCCGCACTGGGGAAAGTAGGCCTTGGCCATAAACTTGAGGAGATCCCGGAGGAATTAAGCGGTGGGGAACAGCAACGGGTGGGAATTGCCCGGGCATTGGCTCTTGAACCCGAAATTATGCTTTGGGATGAGCCGACCGCTTCCCTCGACCCAATTTTAGTGGGAGAAGTAATAGAAGTTATGGAAGGCCTGGTCCGAGAAGGGAAAACAACAATGATTATTGTGACCCATGAGTTGTTTTTCGCTAGGCGGGCGGCTGACCGGATCGTATTTATGGACAAAGGTAAAATCGTCGAAGCCGGGACACCGGAAGATGTTTTGGAACGCCCGGTCTCTGAAATCGGCCAAAAATATCATAATTTGTTAAGATGTTAGCTATCTATTATTACTTGACACCAGTTTGAGACTGACATATAATTTTTGCAAGGTTTCGAAAAAATGTAATCTGTCTAGAAATGGAGATATCAATGATTTCACAACAGACCATCTCTAAAGAGATTGTGTTTTCCGGTCAAGCGCTTCACAGCGGAGTAATGGCGACACTGCGGATTTTGCCTCAACCGGTTAATACTGGGATTATCTTTTGTAGATCGGACTTGCCCGGAAAACCTAGGGTCGAAGCTAAACCCGAGAATGTTATCAGTACTAAAAAAAGTGTTACTTTAGGGCGTGATGATTGGAGAATCTCTACTATTGAGCACTTAATGGCTATTTTTCACGTATATGGAATAGATAATGTTTTGGTCGAAGTGGATAATGAAGAACTACCCATAGGCGATGGTAGTGGCCGAATTTTTGCGGAACTAGTTTTAGAAGCGGGTTTAACTATACAGGATCAACCCCGTAAATTGATTTTCGTTAAAGAACCAATTTGGGCCGAAGGAACAGTTTATAATGGGGAACAACCTTTAAATGCAATGTTACTAGCTCTTCCCAGCGATCATTTGGAGGTTAGCTTCGTGTTCACCTCCGACCATCCGGTTACCGGTAACCAGTATTATCATTTCCGGTTGTCACCCGAGAGGTTTTTGGATGAGATCGCTCCAGCACGAACGATTGCCTTTATGAAAGAGATAGAGTATTTGCGAAGCCAAGGGCTGGCAATGAGTACTGATTTAAATATAGCGGTAATTGTGGGCGACCAAGGTTATCAAAATGAGCTTCGTTTTCCTGAGGAAATTGTCCGGCATAAGATCCTGGATATACTCGGCGATCTTTATTTAGCAGGACCGATCGTCGCACATCTGGTGGCGTTCCGTTCGGGGCACGCCATCGATCTTGAAATGGCTAAAAAAATTACTCAAAGGCAAAGCTAAAGTTTAAAGATTGTTGCCTATAATAATTAGTGAAGCAAATTAGGGGGGTTTATAGTGTTTGATATTAACCAAATTAAAACCATGTTACCACATAGGTACCCTTTTTTATTAGTGGACCGGGTTTTGGAGTTAGTCCCCAAACAAAGGTTGGTTGCCTTAAAAAATGTTACGGTAAATGAGAGTTTTTTTAACGGCCATTTTCCGGAAAAGCCGGTTATGCCGGGAGTGTTAATTATTGAAAGTATGGCGCAAGCCGCCGGCTTAGTTATGTTATCCGAAGAAGAACATAAAGGTAAAGTTC
This sequence comes from Bacillota bacterium, assembly GCA_023415835.1. Classification (GTDB taxonomy): domain Bacteria; phylum Bacillota; class UBA4882; order UBA8346; family UBA8346; genus JAAYHS01. The sequence goes on along the minus strand of JAEZJK010000035.1, from coordinate 20,722 downwards.
CTTATTTTACCGGAATTGATAATGCCCGTTTCCGAAAGACTATTGTTCCCGGAGATCAAATTATTATCGAAATCGATGTAATTCGAATTAAAGGCAATGTTGGACGAGCTAAGGCTATCGCCAAGGTGGATAATCAGGTTGCAACCGAAGCCGAATTAATGTTTGTGATGGGAGAATAAAAAAATTTCATTCCAGGCAATTGGAAGCAAAATCGTTAGCTTTAAGAAGATAATTGTAACTAAAGCCATTTTTCCCCGGATTTTACCTGTCCAATCTTTTCACATATATTACGATATTAATATTACTTATTTTTATTTATCTCAACCAGATTTTATCTACTTTAAACAGGGGGCCTTTTATTATGCAGCTAATTGATTCTAAGGTTGTTAATCTAAGAGAAATTCATTCCACCGCAATTGTTCACCCTAATGCTAAAATTGGACGCAATGTTGTTATTGGCCCCTACGCAATAATCGGTGATAATGTGGAGATTGGCGATAATTCTATTATTGGACCTCAAGTTGTTATTGAAGGTTGGACGACAATAGGTGAGGGAAACCGGTTTTTCCACGGCGGATCAATCGGGTGTGAACCGCAAGATTTGAAGTTCAAGGGAGAAAAGAGTTTTCTCTTTATCGGTGATAATAATACCTTTCGTGAAAACGTCACCATTTCCAGAGGGACTGACGGCGGTGGCGGGGAAACCCGGATCGGCAGCAACAATCTCTTTATGGCATACTCTCATGTGGCTCATGATTGCCAATTGAGTAGTAACATTATTCTCGGTAACTGTTCTGCCCTAGCCGGCCATGTTGTTGTTGAAGACAGGGCAATTATCAGCGGATTAAGCGGAGTCCATCAGTTCTGTAAGGTCGGTAAAATGGCAATGGTCGGTTTTTCATCCAAAATAGTCAAGGATATTCCGCCCTTTGTCTTAGTAGACGGTAATCCTGCCAAGGTCTCCGGAATTAATGTGGTTGGCTTGCGTCGTAATGGTATCGAATCAAATGTTCGGGATGAAATTAAAAAAGCGTATCGCATTTTATATCGTTCTAATCACACCATTGGCAAAGCGATTGAACAAATGGAACAGGAATTGCAAGGGACTCCGGAAATCGACCATTTTATTCGCTTTCTACGCAGCGCTGAACGGGGAATTCTTCGTTAGGCAACCGTTAAGTAGTATTTTTTACGGAAAACTGGTAAAAACAGATTCGGATGTATTATAATATTCAGGTAATCTTTTATAAGGCTAGACTATGTCTAGTCTTTTTAAATTTTGCCGAAAAGGGGTGTTTCTAGATGGTAGAAACAAAACCCGTTGGATTAGTGGCGGGACGGGATAACTTGCCTTTTGAAGTCTTGGCTGAGATAAAACGGAGAAAAGCTAAGAGTGTAGTGATTGGTTTAAAAGGCGAGGTTGCTCTGGGCATAGCCGAAACAGCGGATGTTTTTTGTGAAATTGAGGCCGGTCAAATAGAAAGGATGCTTGATTTTTTTCGTCAAGAAAACGTTTTTGAGATGGTCATGGCCGGGAAAGTAGGGAAAGGGGCTGTATTTGAGGGAGGTTTTGACCGGAAATTTCAGCAATTGCTGGGACAACTTCCTGAAAAAAACGACGATGCCATATTATTGGCTGTAGTACAGGAGTTTGAGAGAAATGGGTTTCAAGTAGCAAAACAAACCGAATATCTACGGAATCTTTTAGCGCCTTCGGGGCCGATTTTGGGGCAGGCCACCCCGAGCGAACTGGCTGATTTACATTTAGGTTTCAGGATGGCTAAAGCCATAGGGGATTTGGATATCGGCCAGAGTGTAGTGGTTAAACAAGGAGTAGTCTTAGCGGTAGAAGCCATCGAAGGTACTGATGAGGCAATTGTACGGGGCGGGGTTTTAGGCGGACCCGGAGCGGTAGTGGTTAAAGTAAGTAAACCAAGGCAGGATGAACGGTTTGACGTCCCTACCGTCGGCCGGGCCACCATTGAATCTATGGGTAGGGCAAAAGCTAAAGTTTTGGGTTTGGAAGCGGGAAAAACTTTGATTACTGAACGGGAAAAAGTGTTTGCCTTAGCCGAGGAATATAATATAAAAATAATTTCCATGTAAAAATACAGCTTTTAGAAAATGAATTTTAAAACATAATGTAACAAACAATTATTAGAAAAATCGTTAAGGTTTAACAGCGGCAGGATTTTTAAATCGGATGGTGAATTTTAAACCTATATAGTAAATTGTTTTGTTGCCGCCTGCTTCAGCTTTCTTTTATATACCTGAAAAGGCTTATTTTATTAATAACATGTCCGAGGAAAACCCGATGTTTAAAATTAACCTGATATTGAAAAAAAAGTGGCTATTTGTTGCAATATTATTTTTATTGGGGGTAATTACTTATTTCTCATTAGGTTCTTTATTCCGTGCTATCTCAGGAAAACAGGATGTGTTGGTGGGAGAGGGAAAACTAAAAGCAGATTCAGACGAATTTATCGGGTTAATGCTGAAAATCCCGGGAGCGGAAAAAAATGGCCATTGGGAATTGAATGTAGCCCGTTTGGAAAGTAAAGGCGACCTGGGTTTGATGAAAGAGATTAATGGAAATTACCTACTCGATAAGAAGCCGATCTATCATGTTTCGGCCGAATCGGGGATAATTCAATGGAAAACGCGGGTTTTACAAATAAATGGACAAGTTAGTTTTAAAACGAATGACGGGAAGTTGCTTCGGGCTGAGGAGGTCTCATGGGATCCTAACACCCGTCGAATTCAGGCAGTAAATAAGGTGATATTGGAATCTCCGGGTTTGACGGTTAGTACGGATAAAATTGACGGGGATTTAAAACTGGAACAAGTAGAAATGTCCGGAATGACTAAAGCTTTTTATCGAAGGTGACCGAAGATGCTTAAAAAACTTAGCAAAGTATTTTTTTTGATAGCGTTATTATCTTTCAGTATGGTTTTGGCTGAGTCCGAGTTGGAATTGGTGGCCCCTGGAGGAGGCGAAGCCGATCTCCGGAAAAACAAAATGAACTACTATGCTGATGGTTCAAACTTGGCTGTAGCCAACTGGGGCAATTTCGTGCTAGAGGCGAAATTACTGGAATATCGGCGTGGTGAATCAAAACTTGACGGAAAAGGCATGGTCAAATTGACCCAAAAGGAGCCTTTTCGAATGCTTTGGAGCGAACAAATTTTTGCCGATTTGAACCAGGATTATTTTATTGCTAACGGGGCAGTAAAGGTAAGATACGATGAAATCACTGATTTCAATGGAGAACGGCTCGATTGGGAATCCCAAACCGAGCGGTTTAAATTAACCGGGGCTGTGACTGTCAACTATTCCGAATGGAAAATGACTGGGGAAAAAGTAGAGGGAAATTTGAATACCGGTTTATTCGTTATTTATGGATCGGTTCAGGCAATTAATATGGAAAACAGTATCCGTGCGGGACGGATCATTTTTGACCGCCCCTCCGATAAAATGACCTTACTGGAGAATCCAGTAGTAATTAATGGCAAAAACGAATTATCCGCAACCGAAATTGTCTATGATTTTAAAACTAAAAAGGTTTCTGCTTCCGGAGTGGTCAAATCGCGGGTGATTGAATAAATCGGGACTGGAGGGTAGCTGATGTCAATTTATGTCCAGGGTTTAGTAAAGGAATATCAACATCGACGGGTAGTTAAAGGCGTCGATTTACTGGTGAATACAGGTGAAGTGGTCGGGCTTTTAGGTCCGAATGGCGCTGGAAAAACGACTACTTTTTATATGATTGTCGGCCTGGAGCGTTGTAATTCTGGTTCAATACAAATTGATGACCATGACGTGACCTCGTTGCCAATGCATGTCCGGGCTAAATATGGAGTCAGTTATTTGGCTCAAGAAGCTTCGGTTTTTCGCAAATTAACAGTTGAAGAGAATATTTTAGCGATTTTGGAACTTACCGATTTGCCGCGTTCCTACCGGAAAAACCGATGTGATCAGTTGCTCGAAGAGTTTAGTTTGGGCCATATCCGGAAAAGTATGGGATATATGCTTTCCGGGGGAGAACGGCGCCGGGTGGAGATCGCCCGGGCGCTGGCAATGGATCCGAAATATATTTTGTTGGATGAGCCTTTTACCGGAGTGGACCCAATTGCAGTCGCCGACATTCAGGATATTATCAATTCCCTTCGTGAAAAAGGGATGGGGATTTTAATTACCGACCATAGTGTCCGCGAGACGTTGGCCATTGTTGACCGGGCTTATATCATGTATGCCGGGGATATTTTGGTCTCCGGCAGCTCGGATGAGATAGCTAATGATGATAATGCTAGACGCTTTTATCTTGGAGACCGCTTTATTATGTAGTCAGGAGGATCGCAATGAAGATTCTTTCCAAATATTTGACGAAAGAGATCTTAGGCCCCTTTTTATTCGGCCTCTTCGCCTTCTTGAGTATTTTTTCGGGTTTACTCTTTATCGATTTACTGAAAGACGCCGAACAATATCATTTATCAATTTTCTTTATCTTGAAATTGTTATTGTTGAGGTTGCCGGAATATGTTACTCAATGCACCCCAATAGCTGTTTTACTTGCCGCGCTGTTAGGGCTGGGTAAATTGACCAGCCATAGTGAGACTATTGCTATGCGGGCTGGTGGGTTATCTTATTCCAAACTAGCCTCCCCGGTTTTAGTATTGGGTTTGATTGTCAGTATCACTGGTGTTTTATTCAATGAATATTTGGTGCCTTTTACCACTCGCGCTTATGATCGGCTGAAATACGAGGCTGCTTCTAAGGAAGCTTCCTCCACCATCCATAATTTTGACCGGGATTTCTATACTGATGGCATACTTGCTAAGCGGGTGTACGCTAGGACTTATGATCCCTCGGTTAAAGAGTTCCATGATGTTAACATTGCCGAATTCAAACAAGGGAAAGCCAGCCGTTTGATTGAGGCAGTGTCGATGTATTGGAAAGACGGGGAAGGATGGATCTTTGAAAACGGGATAATTTATCAATTTTTAACCGATAGCTACTACTCGATTATTATTGATAAAGGGCGGGTTCAATATCAACTTAATTTGAACCCTAGAGAAATAAGGCAGTTGGATGAAGATCCCGAGTATAAGAGTATTACCGAATTAAGTAAATACATTGACCGTTTCTTTCCTGAAGGGGACGAGCGGCGCGAATTATTAGTCGAATTGCATACCAAATTCGCCTTGCCATTTGCCAGTTTTATCTTTGCACTGCTGGGCACCCCCTTGGCTTTACAACCGCAACGCCGTTCAAATGCGGCCGGTTTTGGTTTATGCATTATTTTTATCCTGATTTGGTATGGGTTAATGGGATTCGGGAACGCCCTTGCTAGAGGCGGTTCAATCCCGCCGTTTTTAGGGGCTTGGTTACCCAATATCGTACTTGCCGGTTACGGATTATACGTGTTCGCAAAGGTAAAAAATTGAGGCGGGATCATAAATGGTAGGATACATCGTAATAGCCGTGGTGATCGTCTTCGGTGGCTTGCTCGCCTTATTGGGAGACAGGGTCGGGATGAAGGTTGGTAAAAAACGGCTCAGCCTTTTTGGGATGCGGCCCAAGTATACCTCCATGGTTATTACGGTCCTTACCGGTTTTTTCATCGCCGGGTTAACATTAATAATTCTGAGTTTTATATCCGACTATGTCCATACGGCAATTTTCAGGTTAAAGGCGATTCAAGATGAGCTCACTGCCACTACCGAGCAAGTAAAAAGTTTGGTGGATCAATACCGTCAAAAGGAAAATGAGTATAAAACCCTTACCGATAAACACCTGAAATTACTTCAAGATTTAGAAACTGTTATCAACGAGCGAAAGAAAAAAGAAGAACAACTGGTCAAGATTGAAGAGCAATACCGTTCAGCACAGCAAGATCTAAACACAACTACCGAGGAATTGACCTTGGCTCAAAAACGCTCTCAAAATTTGGCCAAAATTAATGAGGATTTGCAGAACCAAATTACCAATTTGAACCTGCAAGAGACCAGATTAAATCGGCAAATCCAAAATCTAGAGGGTTGGCTTAAAAGCCTGGAAGACCAACACCAAACAATTGTTGGTAAGCCGATCATCTTTTATGTTGGAGAAATACTTGTAGCCGGAGTGATCGAACCTGGCAAAGTTTCTGATAAAGCTTTTGAACAGTCCATTGAACCCCTTCTCAAAGAAGCTAATCAAATTGCCTTAAAAAGAGGCGCCAAAATTCCAGGTAAATCAGATTATGCCCTTCGGATCTCGCCGCGCCGGATAGCCGAAGTTAATCGTCAAATTGCCGTATTAAAAGGACATGCGGTTTTACGGGTAACGGTTGAAAAAAATTCGGTAGCCGGTGAACCGTTGACCGCTACTTTGGAGGCATTCCCTAATGAACTCATTTTTAACCGCGGTGAATCTATTGTAGATACCAGGATCTTAAGTACAGCCTCAGAATCGGATCTAAGGGATAGGTTGTTGAGTTTACTGATCTTAGCTATTAATAAAGCTATTGAAAAAGGGATTATCACTGACGGGCAGAATTTACGAAATGTAATTTCCATTTCGGAAATTGCTAAAACCATCAACCAAATTAAAAGCAATCACCAAGATTTAGTTCAAGTTTCGGTAATTGCCATGGATGATATTTATCGGATCGATCCGTTCCATGTTAAGTTAGCGCTTAAAGATTTAAAGGGGAGTGATCCGAAATAGCCTTGATTTTAGCGGTTGATCCCGGTAGTCAAAAATGTGGGCTTGCTGTTGTAGACGGTCAAGGGGCGATTTTAGAAAAAATGGTTGTCCCGGTAAGGGAACTATCAAAGGCCGTTAGCGTTATTATGGACAACTACCGGATCTCAATTTTTGTAGTGGGAGACCGTACCAATAGTAAAATTATTAGTAAAAATTTAGAGCCTTATGGGTTGCCTGTAGAAATGGTTGACGAAAGTTACTCCAGTTTGGAAGGGCGAAGGCGTTATTTAAAAGATCATAACCGGGGATTGATGCGCCTAATCCCGATTGGGTTGCGTTCGCCTAGCGAAGCCTACGATGATTATGTGGCCGTTATTTTGGCGGAAAGATTTCTCAAGAAGAAGGATTAATTATGGGTCGGATTCAGGCATTGATTCTCATATTGATTTTTTTGGCGGTTTCTACTTCCGGTACTGTTTTAATGCAAAACACTTCAACCGCAACGGCTGAACCATGGGTCTACCGGGAAATGGAGGTTTTATTTCGTGAAGGGCTGACTTCCGATTATCCTTACGATTGGGTATCCTCCGGGAATAAACTGACCCGTTTTGAAATCGCTTATTACATAAAAAATTTAATTACTAGTGGATTTGATTCATCCAAGTGGCAGGATAAATTGGGGATCATCCCTCAACCGGTAATTGAAGGGATCCGTAAACTGGTTGAGGAATTCCGCACCGAACTTACTGCTATGGGTGTTAATGTAACCGATATCAATGGGATTAGCCCTAATTTGAACGAGGCAAGAGTTAATACTGAGCTTTATCAAGATTTGGATGTAATCCTATCCCAACGTAATGGAAGTACAAAGCAACAAGAATCTTATTATTATTTCGGCCAGTATATCAAAGAGATTTACCGGAAATCATTTATATTCTTACCAGCAAACTTTATTAAAGATGAAAACCGCGCTCTCCTTCAGGGGACAGCGGGAAGCATAAATATTGTTTATCACCCCGATCGGGAGGAGAACCCTCCATTCTTGGTAGTCAAAGGTGATCTGCCAATCGACACCAAGAAAATCGTTAGCGGTTATTATTTATTTCCCCTGGACAATATAGGTAAGGAACCGGCTTCGAAAAAAAACCCGCCCGATCTAAGTGTTTCAGCCCTTGATTTACTTGACGAAGTTAACCATGTGCGTCAAGTTGAAAATCTCTGGCGGTTCAGCGGCCACTTGCCTTTGAAAGGGTATTCGAATTTTGAACCGGATATGCAAAGCAAGTTAGTATTTGGAGAGTTCAATAATAGCTTAAAAATCGGCGGGTATCTAATTTCTACTGATACTAAACCGGATTTGATCAATATGGGATTGCCTTTTTACGGCTCCCGTCAGTCAATGGCCGTTGATTTGGATAATATCAGCCGGACTGATTTACAGTCGTTTCAAATTAATATTCAAGGGAATATGGCTCTAAATTCCAAGACCTCAATAACTGGCGAACTTGAGTTATTATACCGGGAGAATAAATCCGGCCGGGATGTTATTTGGCCGTCGGACGCTAAAGCCGGAGCGGGAATTCAATACCAGTTCAGCGATTATTGGACAGTCTTAAGTTATCAATCTTTTGTTAATTCGCAATTGGAATCAAACTTGCTCAGTACTACCTCATTAGGGGTGGAGTATAATAACTGGGTAACTCTTTGGTTGGCCTATCAAATTGTAAGTTTTGACGACTCCAGGGTAACCGGGGCTTTAACCTTCCGGTTTTAGGAGGGACAATGAATCGGATTTTAAAATTTATTTCTTTAGGTTGTTTTTTATTATTAACTTTGACATCCGGGGTTGATAGCGAACAGGTAGCGCCTTACCCTCTAAATTGGTTAAATGAATTGGAGATCGAGTGTTTGGGCGCTCCTACCGAAGGTAACCCCTTTGACCGGCTAACCCAATTTGAACTTAGATTAACCGGTAGAACCACTGATGATTCTTTGGTCGACCGATTATCCCATATCGAAACACTTTTGTATTCAAACCAACCCTATGATATTTGTCTCCTCTATAAAATTCAAGCCTTGGAATGGGTTCTATATCATGAAACCCTACCCGGGTCAATACTCACCCGGTTGGAAAAGATTGAAGCATTATTATATAAACAGAATTTTTCTGGTCCAATTACCAAAAGGACCGAACGCTTAATCAACCAGGTTTTCCCAGACGGGACTATTAAAGCAAAATGGAAGAGTATACCTGAGAGTTTGTTGGTCAAAGTAAAAACTGTCGATGAGCTAAGTTCGGTAAATAGTAAGGCTGGAGATGAGTTTAAATTTATTGTCGCAGAAACAATAGTTGTTGATGATTATATTTTATTTCCTAAAGGAAGCAGTGGGGTTGGTATATTACAGAGGGTTAAGAAACCGAGTAACTTGGGGAGAGACGCCCGTTTACTGCTGGATTTCGTCAAGATCAGGGCGCTTGATGGCACCTTGGTCAAGATTAGCACTGGCTCAAAATCCTTCGAGTTGAACCGCTCGTATCAAATGGCGGTTGGAGCAAGCGCTGCCGGGATGTTGGCTTTCGGTCCGGAAGGGATCTTGTTCGGCCTTGCAGTCAAAGGTAAAGAACGGACAATACCGGTTGGGACCGAGTTTTATCTGCAGGTTACTGAGTCGGTTCGGATTTATACCCTTAAAGACGACCGGAGGTAGAAGAAGATCAAGACTATTAATGTGTATTCCTTTTTCTTGATTCTGATAGTAATATTTTTCGGCCCTCACAATTTTACATGGGCTAAAACAACTGAAGCGGTTGAAGTTAAAATTGAAGCTGCCGGGAATGTCGATTATGATATGGATAATCATTCCGCTGTCGCTTCTAAAGATGTAATTTTAACCAAAGGCGATATTATTATCGAGTGCCAGGATCTTATTTATAATGGTAAAACCGGCGATGTTCAAGCTTCCGGTGATGTAAAAATTTCTACCGGTAAATTTACCTATCAAACGGAAACCCTTAATTATAATTTAAACCAGGAGATCGGGGATCTGGCGGAATTTAAAGGTAAGATTAAAGGGGAAACACGTGACTATTTTTTAACGGGAAGCAACGGGGCGCTGGCGGGAGAAACCGGGATAATATCAAAAGCAACCATGAACCGTTGTTTACAGCCAAAACCGGAATATGTATTAAAAGCCAACCGAATAAATTTTGACAGTGAACGGGTTTACCTGCATGGAGTGGTATTGAAGGTTAAAGGGGTTCCGGTTTTCTATTTTCCCAAGCTTAGTTTTAAGACTGATGATAATGACTTACCGGATATAAGTATTAAATATGATCAAGAAGATGGGTTTCAAGTACATTTTGACTATGCCGGACCGATTAAAGACAATCGGGTTTGGCTTTATACTGGGGATTTTTCGACAAAAGGGTCAAATATTGCCGGGCTTGGATTAAAACAATACTATGGTAAACAGGTAACCAATACTACAAACCTAATTTATGATTTTGACGGTTTTTGGCAGCTTAACAATGGATTTAACTATGGCGCCCCTTTATATAATTTATACCTTGATGGGATGAGGGAATTCTCGGATGCCGAAGAAACCCAACTTGGCATCAGGTTAACCAGTAAGTATTGGCAGGCGCCGATCGGGAGATGGCGGTTTGGAGTATTGGCCCGCCATGTTTATGCCCTTGATTACTCAAATCACGAATACGGTGGGACTTATTGGGGAGGCCAGTTGGATTATAATCCCTCGCGATATTTGGGTTTAAGTTATTTATGGCTCGGTTCCGAAGAGACCAATGAAGATTACCGGGAATTCTTAGAAGATTTTAAACTGGGCAACAACTATCTTTATAACATCAGCATTCCCTTGACGGAAAAATATTCACTCGGCCTGGACGGGACTTATAATACCGATGTTGACGATAACTGGATCCACCGTTTTTATCGACTAAAATATGAAACCTGTTGCCTGCGTTTCTTGACGGGGTGGAATGATTTGGATAAAACTTGGGAATTCAATGCGCGGATCAAGTTCTAGGATGTAAAGATAAAAATATAATAATATTAAAGGCCTTCCCTAGGGAAGGTTTTTTCTTTTATGGTTAAAATATGGATATTCTTGAGTGAGGAGCATGCTTTGGAAAACCGGCTTAACGAATTAAACGGATCGCAATGGCTTTATTGGACAAATAGTATCTATGAAACATCTTATCCTCCGGATCGTACCCATCATCTAAGGAAAAAGCACGGAGCGATGAAGCCGCCGCAATTGATGGCGGAGATCATCTCCTTTTTTACCAAAAAAGGTGAACTGGTTTTAGATCCTTTCGCGGGAGTCGGTGGAACTTTGCTCGGGGCGGAGTTGGCCGGGAGGCGGGCTTTTGGCATCGAATTAAACCCCCTTTGGGTTGAAATTTACCGGAGAATTACAGCTGAATATCGGGAGTTCAATGGAGAATTGGTTCCTGCGGCTGAAGCCGGATTAAATGGGCGTCTCCTCGCTTCGGAAATGTTAAGCGGCGATTGTTTGGATCTAATGAAACAGTTTGACGCGGGGAGTTTTGCGGCAATTATCGCGGATCCCCCCTATGGATGTAATCATGGCTCAACGGGATTTAAAAAAGAGACCAACTTTAATATGAACTCATATGACCGGAGAGACTTGGGGAATAGCCGGGATTACCAGGAATTTTTATCAAAAATTGAGGCTTTTGGCAAAGAGGCTTTTCGGTTGTTGCTTCCCATGCGTTATCTCGTCCTATTAATCGGCGATCGGTACCATCATGGGGAGTATTTACCGTTAGGGTATATGGTAGCTGAATCCTTGCGTGAGACTGGGTTTAGATGGAAAGGGACTAGGATTTGGTGGAATAAAGCTACGCAACGCCGGTTAAAGCCTTACGCTATCAACTCATGCTTCATCCCTAATATTACCCATCAAAATATACTAATCCTACGAAAAGAATGAGCTTGATCCAGTAGGGATGAACCACTTGGCAAAAATTTAAGACTGTGTTATAATAATTGAGCAGCACGAAGGCCTCCACTTTAATGAAAATGGGGTGGGATAATGGTCTTAAACCTGTCTAGGGATGAAGTCCTAAAGGTATGTGATGCCTGTGAAAATTTCATTAAGCAATCGGAAAGTTGCCGTTCTCAATCCGGGGAAGTTAAGAATTTAAAGGAACTTCGCCGTTGTCAGAAATGGGATCAGAAATATGGAAGCCCATGCTTGTTTCGTTGATTCACTAGTTTTGGCAATGTAATTTAATTTTAACGGGCCCGTGGCTCAGTTGGGAGAGCGCTGCGTTCGCATCGCAGAGGTCGAGGGTTCGAATCCCTTCGGGTCCACCATTCTATACTACGGAGGATATTATCATGAAGTTGATTAAAACTATTGTCCAAGGTAAATTAGGTGCTACCGTCAAAACCGGAGGTTGCGGTGAGTGTAAGAACTCGTGCCAATCAGCATGTAAAACTTCGTGTACGGTTGGAAACCAAGTCTGTCAAAAGTAATTGGATTAATTAACTTAATTAAGATTATTCGCTACATAAAAAGCCATGAAATCATGGCTTTTCTATTATTGGAGTTTAAAAAATGAAGAATTCGCATGTTTTTAAAGCGTTAGACCGCTTTTTTTTATTTGATGTGGCCTCCAATTCCTTATTTTTAATTGAGGAACCGGTTTACTCCTATCTTAGGGGTGAAAAAGTAGAGCCTCTATATCTCGAAGCAGTGTTAGAAGATATCGCCGAATTAAAAGCTAACGGGTATTTGAACGAGTTATCCGAAAATGAACCGGAATTTAAGCGTGAGCCAATCTTGAAGGCGCTCTGTTTACATATTTCCCATGATTGTAACCTGCGTTGCAATTATTGTTTTGCCGGGACCGGACCTTTTGGGGGGGGCCGGGAAGAGATGAGTTATGAAGTTGGTAGGGCGGCGTTGGATTTGCTGTTCAAAGAGTCGGGTGAGAGAAAGAACCTGGAGGTCGACTTTTTCGGCGGCGAACCGCTGCTAAACCTGGAGGTAGTAAAAAAGTTAGTCGCTTATGGCGAAACGGTTGGGCCGAAACTGGGCAAAGAAATCCACTTTACCTTGACAACCAATGGATTAAAGCTGGATGGAGCTGCCCGTAGCTTTCTAAACGGGCACAACATTGCGGTGGTGCTTTCCCTTGACGGTAGGCCGGAGATTAATGATTCGATGAGAGGGCGAGGGACTTACCGACAGATTGTGCCGAACTATTTGGATTTGGTTAAGGGACGGGATTTTAAAAATTATTATGTGCGTGGTACTTTTACCTCATTTAACCTTGACTTTTGTGAAGATGTTAAACACCTATACGAACTTGGATTTAGAGAAATATCTTTGGAACCGGTGGTTTCCCCCGATGGCGATTACCGGTTAACTGAGGGGCATTTAGGCTCAATTGAAAAGGAGTATGAACGGTTAGCCCGTTATTATTTGGATCGCCGCAGGGCTGGCGATGGTTTTACGTTTTTTCATTTTGAAATTGATTTGGAACATGGACCCTGCCTTCCGAAGCGATTGACCGGATGTGGGGCGGGGTTTGATTATTTTGCGGTTACTCCTTCCGGAGAGTTATATCCGTGCCATCAGTTCGTGGGACGGAGTGAGTTTCGGATGGGTGATCTCCGGGAAGGGATAAACCGGAATGATTTAAGGGAAGAGTTCGGGAAAGTGACCCTTTATCAAAAAGAGGGATGTTCCGACTGTTGGAGCCGATTTTATTGCAGCGGCGGATGTCACGCCAATGGGCATTTATTGAATGGTTCGATTTACCAACCGGATCAGTTGGGCTGCAGGTTGCAGCAGAAGAGGCTGGAATGCGCTTTGGCAATTAAGGGATTGCTTTTAGAAGAGGGTATCGGCTGATGAATGAATATTTAACAATACTGGAAAAGGTTAAAACCTGGGTGCGAGAAGTCGGCCAAATTCAATTGGATGGTTTGAAACAAAACCTGACTATTGATTGTAAATCCAGCAAATATGACCTGGTTACGAATATCGATACCCAATCGGAGCAGGAATTAATTAAAAGAATCAAAGCGGAATTTCCGGAGCATGGGATTCTTTCCGAGGAATCAGGCAGCACAGGGGAGAATTCGGAATATTTATGGATAATTGATCCGCTGGATGGAACCGTTAATTATGCCCATCGGTTTCCGGTTTTCACTATCTCATTAGCGCTTCAATCCCGCGGCAAGGTCATTCTGGGAGTTGTATATGCTCCGGCTTTGCAAGAACTTTTTGAAGCTGTCAAGGATCAAGGCGCTTATTTAAATGGGGCCAGACTGCAGGTGGCGGAGGTTAAAGAGCTAAGCAAAGCAATCTTAGCGACGGGTTTTCCTTATGATAAAGCCAGTGATCCGGAGAATAACCTAAACTATTTCAACCATTTGGTCCCGCAAATCAACGGGGTGCGACGGACCGGGAGCGCGGCTTGGGATCTGTGCAATGTAGCGGCTGGCCGGTTTAACGGCTATTGGGAGTTCAAGGTGAACCGCTGGGATATCGCGGCGGGTGTTCTCATGGTTGAGGAGGCGGGAGGCGGGATAATCTATCTTCCCAGTAAAAAGGGGATCGGCTTGATCGCTGGAAATGCAGATCTATGTAAAGATATCAACCGGGAATTAGCTAAGGTAAACCCGAAGTTACTTGAAGAATAGCACTGTATTCATTAAGCAACAATAAGCAACAGTTACGCCGGTAAACCGGCGTTTTCTTTACCTGTTAAGTTGTTTTTCAGTTGTTTATTGGTTATAATTTAACCAGGGTATTATAAACCGTAACTTTTCCGTCAATGATAACCAATAAAAAGACTAATGGTGATGGTAGACAGAATTAGAAACTTTGGTTTTAGGATGTTCTTTTTTAAAAGATAGTTCAACCAAGATCAGGAATTCATCGTTACTCTCCAAAAAAAAGACAACTTCCATTACTCCCTTTAAATAACACCAGAGCAAGACTATTTAATTTGTTTTATTGCGCTTAATATTGTTATTTTAGGCGGTTTCATAATTCCTTTTTTCTGGCTTCGCATACAATATATTGATAGACTAAAATAAAACCTACACTATATATTGTATGCGGAGATAAATTTTTGTAATTATGAAACTCGCTCATTTGATAACCGCCAATTATGAAATTGAGCGGTTCAAAGAATATTTTAAAAATTCTAAAGGAGAATTGATATGGTTCCGGTTAATCAAGGGCAAGAAATTGAGGCCGTCATTGAAGGTTATGGCCATGAAGGCGAAGGAGTTGGCCGTTTTCAGGATTTTACCATATTCATTCCCGGGGCTCTAAAAGGAGAAACGGTAAAAGCCCAGGTTTTAGAGGTGAAAAAAAACTACGCCCGAGGGAAGGTCTTGCACGTTATCAATACTGTTCCGGAGCGGATTAACCCTGGCTGCCCTATCTATGCCATTTGTGGAGGCTGTCAACTTCAACATTTAGATTACCATGCCCAGTTGGAATTGAAACGGCAAAGAGTAGTTGACGCTATCGAACGAATCGGCGGTTTGAAAGATGTTTTAGTCCATGCCGCCATCGGAATGAAGGAACCATGGCGTTACCGGAATAAAGTCCAGTATCCCGTAGGAATTTACAAAGACAAACTAGTCCTTGGTTTTTATCAACAAGGGACCCATCGGTTGGTCCCGGTCTCCGATTGCCTGATTCAGCCTTTGATCACTAATAAGATTGCGCTCAAAGTCAGGGAGTTGGCCAATCAATACCGGCTGCCGGTTTATAATGAAAAAAGCGGGAAGGGTTTATTGCGCCATGTACTGATCAAAACAGCTTACTTGACCGGGGAAGCCATGGTGGTATTGGTTACTAACGGCGATTATTTTCCAGTCGGCCCCCGGATCGCCCGGGATTTGGCCGCTGCTTTTCCGCAGATTAAAAGCGTAGTTCAGAATAATAACCGTTCCCGGGGGAATGTGATTTTAGGCGATACCAACCAGGTATTGTGGGGTAGCGATGGGATCGTTGAAAAGGTGGGAGGTTTACAATTTAAGTTCTCAGCCAGTTCCTTCTTTCAGGTGAACCCGGTCCAGACCCAAACTCTCTATGATAAAGCGGTCGAGTATGCGGAGCTTTCCCGGCGGGAGTTGGTATTGGACGCCTATGCCGGTGTGGGGAGCCTGACACTGTTTTTAGCGAAGAAAGCGAAGATGGTGTACGGGATTGAAGTGGTTTCCCAGGCTGTCGTTAATGCCAAGGAAAATGCGGTTTTGAACGGGATCGAAAATGTCCGGTTCATTACCGGAACCGTGGAGAAAGAACTGCCGAAGCTGGTGGCCGGAAGGCTCTTTTTCGACGTGGCGGTGCTGGATCCGCCCCGTTCCGGGTGTGAGGAACGGGTGCTGAAGAGTTTGGCGGAGAATATGATCAAACGGATTGTTTATGTGAGTTGCAACCCGAGTACGTTAGCGCGGGATTTGAAGATTTTGAAGGAACTGGGGTATGAGACCAAGGAAGTGCAGCCGGTGGATATGTTTCCCCATACCTATCACGTGGAGTGCGTAGCGTTGATAACAAGGGTTGATAAATAGAAGGGTTAAAAATGCCTATAAATAAAGGGTTTCCTGATGTTGGCTTTGCCTTTTGCTTCGATAGTGGAAGGTGCCAATACTGGGGAATCCTTATTTTTTTTGTTCAGGGGAACATATCAACTATCCTGAAGGTGATAGGGGTGAGTTGATAGATTAGATCACTCCTATTTTTATAGGGGTTGAGGAGATAGGATAGCGAAATAATCTGCTAAGGAAACAACCCTAAATTAATGTTTATTCTTCCTCTTTACCGATCAAGGGGACTCGGCGGAGTGCGGTACTTGGCTTTGCCTTACCTGATGCAATGAGAGCGTATTCTAATTCTTCAACGTCGCTTTGGGTTAACTCCATGTCTTGCCAGAATTTATTCTAAAAGTGACGGAACAAACATATAAACACGGAATTCTTTTCATTGTCCTTGCATATAGTGATAAACTCGGCCGCCGATACGAGAGGAAACTCATCTATCTGTAGTGGCTCAAGAAGTGAATATTGCACAAAATTGCTGGCCGAGAACGCCGAACGCGAAGGAAAGCGACAGCGCATTATGGAAATGACAGAGTCTTTAAGCGAGCAGGAGCATGGGCTTATGGAATACGACGAGCAGCTAATTCGTATGCTGATCGAGAAAATCACGGTGCACGAGGATCGGCTCACCGTGGAGTTCAAATCAGGTGTTGGGATTGATGTAGAAATCTGACAATATGATTGTCGTCAGTTGAGGGTTAGTACTCCTTGATTGGCGACCTCTTTTATATAAAATATAACCGGAAAGTTATTGACATATGCCATAAACAGAGTATAATAAGAATTGAAAATGACATATGTCACAAACTATCAAGAGGTGAATGGTATGCCAAGAAGAGATGGAACTGGCCCAATGGGTGCTGGCTCAATGACTGGAAGAGGTTTAGGATTTTGCACTGGAGCAAATGCAGTTGGGTATGGTGCTGGTTTTGGGATGGGATTAGGCCTTGCATGCAGATGTGGTTTCGGTGGTGGCTTTAGAAGAGGTTTTGCAGTTAACCAGATCTTACAAAACCGGCTCGAAGTTATTGATATGCAATTAGAGAACTTATAACGGGTATCAGGGGTAACTGGAGGACACTCTGGTTATTTCTGATTAGAAGTGAGGTGATAAGAATTATGCCAAGGCCAATGAAATGGAGAAAAGTATGCTGCTTACCAGAGAGCAATAGATTCGGACCTCTTGGTTCACCTGCAGATGCGAAGAATTGTGTAAATATGACAGTTGACGAATATGAAACGATTAGACTTATTGACCTTGAAGGATTTACACAGGAAGAGTGTGCAAAGCAAATGAATGTCGCCCGTACAACCGTTCAGGGGATTTATAACGAAGCAAGAAAAAAACTAGCCGAATCATTAGTAAACGGTATGGCGCTATTGATTGAAGGAGGCGAATATCGTCTTTGTGATGGATTAGGAAATGGTTGTGGCCGAGGTTGTCATAGACATGGGCGTGGCAGGTGTTTAACAGATAATGAGGAGCAAGGCGACTGATTGGTCAAACTTAAGAGTAAGCGTAATGCAATCGATAATTACTTAATAATTAAAAGAACGGAGGGTTCTTATGAGAATAGCAATTCCAATAGATGAGAAAAGCTTGGATTCGAATGTATGTGTATCCTTTGGCCGCACCCCCTATTTCCTCATCTATGATGCAAATACTAAGGAAAGTGTGTTTCTCGACAACAGTGCGGCAGCGAGCGCCGGTGGCGCAGGAATTAAGGCTGCACAAACAATAGTAGATGATAAGGCTGACGTATTGCTAACTCCCCGTTGTGGAGAAAATGCTGCTGACATACTTAAAGCCGCTGATATCAAAATATATCAAACGACAACTGCCACAGCCAGAGATAATATTGCTGCTTTTATCGCTGGAAAACTTTCGTTGCTAGATGAAATTCATGCCGGATTTCATGGCCACGGAGGCAGTTGATATGAGAATAGCCGTGCTAAGCGGCAAGGGCGGCACAGGAAAAACACTGGTAGCAGTGAACTTAGCTGCGGCAGCGAGAGCATCGACGTATATGGACTGCGATGTTGAAGAACCAAATGGGCATCTATTTTTTAAACCCGAAGGTATTCAGGAGGAAAAAATAACGGTTAAAATACCGAGAGTAGACGATCAGCTTTGTAGTGGATGCCGAAAATGTGTTGATTTTTGTAAATTTAATGCTCTTGCCTATATAAAAGATAAATTGATTGTCTTTGACGAGGTTTGCCACTCCTGCGACGGCTGTATTATGTTTTGCCCTGAAAAGGCGCTGACAGAAAAAGAAAAGGCTATTGGCAAAATTCTAAAAGGAACTTCAGATCAGGTGGCGGTATATACGGGAATTTTAAACACCGGTGAAGCTTCGGGTATCCCTATTATAAAAAAGCTGCTTGCTGAGAATAAACCTGAAGCAGATAAACAAACTTTTATTGACTGCCCTCCCGGAAGCGCCTGTGTCGTAATGGAAAGTATCAAGGATGCAGACTATTGTATATTGGTAGCTGAACCTACATTGTTTGGAGTTCATAACCTCAATATGGTATATGAACTGGTCAAGCTATTTAATAAACAATTCGGAGTAGTTCTTAATAAATGTTTGGAAGGAGAAAATCCGGCAGAGAAATTCTGTATAGAAAAAGGCATCAGGATTTTAGGACGAATTCCATTTGACAATGAGCTTGGAATATTAAATTCAAATGCAGAAATTGCCGTAAGGAAAAATGAAAAATATCAGGCGATATTTTCTTCTCTGCTAGAAACAGTGACAAAGGAGGCGCAGCATGAAACAACTACTAATCCTTAGCGGTAAAGGCGGTACAGGAAAAACTACGGTAGCCAGCGCTTTTATCAAGCTTTCAAAGGCTAAGGCTTATGCGGATTGTGATGTGGATGCGCCTAACCTGCACCTTATAACTGGGCAAAACTTGGAGCCGGTGAAAGCTGATTATTATGGTCTGCCAAAAGCTCAGATAAATCCTGAAATGTGCATTGAATGCGATCGGTGTAGACAAAACTGTAGGTTTGATGCCGTTTTAATAGAAAAGATGATATACAAAGTAGATCTTTTTGCCTGTGAGGGCTGTGGGGTTTGTGAGGCCGTTTGCCCTGCGAACGCTATATCTTTAAAACCCTCTGTAGCCGGAGTGTTGATGTTGTATGCAAATGAAGAAAAAGTATTTTCAACAGCTCGGCTTAAAATGGGCAGAGGTACTTCTGGCAAGCTGGTTACCGAGGTGAAAAAACAGATAAAGTCGGCATCAGCTAATGTCGAACTCGTTATTATTGATGGTTCTCCTGGCATAGGCTGTCCTGTCATAGCATCTCTAAGTGGCGTGGATATGGTTTTGATCGTAGCTGAACCTTCCATATCAGGTATCAGTGACATGGAACGCATTATAAAAACTGCGGCGAAATTCGGAACGAAAACAGCAGTCTGTATTAACAAATTTAACACCAATCTTGAAAATACAGATAAGATTGAGATATTTTGTAAGAAACACGGCCTGCCCTTTATCGGTAAGATACCTTTTGATTCAGAGGCAGTCAAAGCTATCAATAACGGGCAGACCATCGTGGATATAAATTGTGCATCGGGGACGGCAGTAAGAGACGCCTACAATAGGACTATGGAACTGCTATTTTAAAAGGTGGTGGCAAAGGGCATGATTATTAAAACATTAGTGGAGAACACATCGATATCAAAAGAATATGGCAGCGAGCATGGTCTTAGCTTATATATAGAAACACAAGGTCAAAAAGTTTTGTTTGATGTTGGAGCAAGTGGATTGTTTCTTGAAAATGCTAAAAAGCTGGATGTAAATATTGCTGATGTTGATTTTCTTGTGATTTCACATGGACATTATGATCACGGTGGCGGATTAGGAACGTTTTTACAAGAAAATACAAAAGCAGATGTGTTCATACATCGCCTTGCATTCGAGAAACACTATGCTCTACGCCCGAATGAAAAATTGGAATTCATCGGCCTGGAGGAAGGGCTGAAGCAGGACAAATCGTACTTACGCCAGACCGATTCTTTATCAGTAAGGGAATTCAATTGTTCTCAAACATTATTCAGAGAGCGCCGAAGCCAATATCAAATAGTGGCTTACTTATGGAACAGAGCGGGCAAACAATGAAGGATATCTTTGCCCATGAACAAAATCTCATATTAGAGGAAGATGGAAAGACGCTTTTGGTAACAGGCTGTGCCCATAACGGCATTGTAAATATTCTTGAGCATTTCCATGACTTAAAAGGACGCATGCCTGATTATGTAATCGGTGGACTTCACCTCTCCAGCCGCTCTTCGGGTGAAAATGAAAACTTTGAGACGATAGATAAAATAAGTAGATTCTTGATAGATATAAAAGCAAAGTACTATACCTGCCATTGTACAGGCTTAGAACCCTATAA
>JAEZJK010000026.1 GCA_023415835.1 Bacillota bacterium | reverse complement strand
AAGAGGCAAGATGCAAGAGGCAAGAGGCAAGAGGCAAGAGGCAAGAGGCAAGAGGCAAGAGTGCAGAGCAAGGGTTAAATGGAGGAGTTATGAATTCTACCAAATTGACACTGAAGAACATGATCTTCTTTGGCCACCACGGGGTATATGCTGAGGAAAGAAAATTGGGGCAACAGATTGCGATTGATGTTGAGATGGTCTCAGACCTAACTCAAGCCGGACTAACTGACGATTTAGAGCTAACTGTCAATTATGCGGATGTCTATAACTTGGTTAAACAAGTGGCGGAAAAGGAAGAATTTAATTTAATCGAAGGTATTGGGCTGACCATTTTAAACCGGCTCGGTGAAAGGTATCAGTTAAAAAAGATTACAGTCCGGGTCAGAAAACCCCAACCTCCAGTAGGGGGATTAGTTGAGGCCGCCGAGTTTGAGGTTTCAAAGGAATTTTAACCACCGATACCGGAGATAACCCTGATTTTATAGATTACACAGATTCGGCAGATTGCATGCTCTGTAAAAAGAAGGGCTTTATTTTTGGCATATCGGAGGAGACTCAATTACTTTTCGATCCGTCCGGTTGTAAAAAGATTGGATCGATAGTCTCTTATACCGCCCAAAATGGGGGCTAAACTGAAACGAATTCTCCCTGGATTTTATAAATACCGTATACGAGAAAGCGGTAATCCGTTTTTGGGCTATATGATTTTGATAATAAAAGCAACAGGTGACTTCTAATGGCTAAACTTTATTTCAGGTATGCGGCAATGAACGCCGGGAAAACCACTCAGTCGCTACAGGTCAAATACAACTATGAGGAACGGGGCCAAAAGGCATTATTGCTTAAGCCGGCGGTAGATAACAGGTACGGCGTGGAAAAGCTCAAATCCCGCATAGGGTTGGAATGCGATGCGGAAGTTATTAATCAGGATACTAATTTATTAAACCTCATAAAAAATAAAGAGCTAAACTATATCATTATCGATGAGGCTCAGTTTCACACCAGGGATCAGGTGTTACAAATATGTAGCATCGTTGATGGCCAAAATATTCCGGTGATTGCTTATGGTTTACGAAGCGATTTCAAAGGGGATTTATTTCCAGGAAGCGAGGCTTTGCTTTCCTTCGCCGATAGTATTGAAGAGCTGAAAACCATTTGCTGGTGCGGGAAAAAAGCCATCATGAACACTAGGCTGTTAAATGGCCAGCCCACTTATGAAGGGGAACAAATTCAAATCGGAGGGAATGAAAGTTATATCTCACTTTGCCGCAAACACTGGCGGGAAGGGAAAATCGAACCATAAAACAACGGCAACCGTTCCGACTGCTGTTTCATTTTTTGTTGGATCTGTATAAGACGGTTTTTGATAATAGCGAAAGCATTATCAAAAAATCCTGAAAACTCTGTCAAATAAAAGTTTTGTTTTAGACATGATTTACACGGATTAATGTGGATTTTTAAAACAAGTAATTTTGATACACACAGCTATAGGTTACATATCTATAAATTGTAAACCATTATTTAGAATTCGGTTGACAATCAACTTGCGAAGGCTTATACTTTGATGGGCGGTGATCGAAATATTAGAAAAAGTGATCAAAGTATTAAAAGAGTATTCAGGCAGTTATGTCTCAGGTGAAACCTTGGCTCAGCTTTCCGGAATTACTAGAGCCGGAATCTGGAAGCAAATCAATCAATTGCGGGAGATGGGTTATCAGATTGATTCGACTTCGCGGAAAGGCTACTGCCTGATAAAGGTTCCCGAGTTGAACCCATTTGAGATTGTGGATGGGTTAACAACCCGACAGTTTGGGAGGGTAATTCATTTTCAACCGGAAGTAGATTCGACTAACCGTTGGGCTAAGAGACTGGCTAGCGATGGCGCGGCTGAAGGGACCCTGGTACTGGCTGAATCTCAAACTCAAGGGCGAGGGCGTCTCGGCCGCAGTTGGGCTTCGACTCCTGGTAAAGGGATTTGGCTCAGTTTGATCTTAAGGCCGAAAATTAGCGCCGCCGAACTTGCCGGGATGACTATTTTAACAGCGGTAAGCATGGCACAGGCCATTTATAATACCGTCGGGATCCAGGTTTTAATCAAATGGCCTAATGACCTGATATATAATAACCGGAAATTGGTCGGGATTTTGGCCGAGGTCAACGGGGAAGCGGATTTGGTTAATTATTTGATAATCGGATTGGGACTAAACGTAAACCAAACAGCCTCGGATTTTCCGGCTGAATTGGAAACAATAGCCACTTCGTTGCGGTTGGTTGAAAGAAAGCAGTTGTCAAGAAAACTAATCTTACAAGAGTTTTTGAGGGTTTTTGAAGCTAATTACGGTGCTATCGGAACGGCAGGCCTTGCGGAAATTATCCGGTATGCCAAGTTACATTCGGCTACTTTGGGAAAGGCGGTCCGGATCAATCAGGGTCAACGGATTTTGAGCGGAGAAGCAGTTGATCTCGGCCAGGATGGCAGCCTTTGGCTTAAAGAAGCGTCCGGGGCAATGGTTCGGGTTTACGCTGGAGAGATTATTCAGAACACGGAGGATGAATCTTAAAAATGAAAGAATTGAGTGTAGGGGAACGAATATTTGAATCAGTATTAATCGCATTGATGGCCGCCTTGCTCGTTGTCAGCGCCCGGTTGAGCCTGGCCATTGGGCCGATACCAATTACCATGCAGACGCTAGCGGTGATTTTGACCGGCTTACTACTGGGGCCGAGGGTTGGCTGGTTGGTTCCGGGTTTATATCTGTTAATGGGGTTAATCGGATTTCCCGTTTTTACCGGAGGAGGGGGAATAGGATATCTAGTCAAACCGACTTTTGGATTTTTATTAGGGTTTGTACCGGCCACATATGTAGCAGGATATCTTTACCATCAAAAGTGGTTCAAAAGGGATTTCATTAATGTTATAATTGCATCCTTCACCGGGATGCTTATAATTTACCTGTTTGGATTCGGATATATCCCGCTGGCCGGTATCTTTTTCGGGTCTGAATTGGCGGTTTTAGCCGCTATTTTGCCGAGCCTGCCATTTATGGTTATTGGCGACTGTATTAAAATAATCGGTTTGGCGATGGTGGTTCCGTTATTAGCGCATGAATTGGAAAAAGTACGTCAGCCATTTAAAAATAGATAAATCAAATAATAGAATGTTAGCTAAAATTTCCGCCAGCATTCCAGTGACCAACTCCGGTCAGCGGTATCGAAATTTTTTGAAGCCGATAATTTTACCGACCAGTCTTCATTGAATTGATAGGCGGAAGAAAGCCCTAGATTGGAGGATTGGGTATCCCAAAGATCGACTCCCAAAGTTAAGTTTGGGGTAGGGAGATAGTCAAGGCCTAATCCAACTTCATTACGGTATAAACCAAACCGGCTAACGGTAGTGGGCGATTTTACTCCCCATTGTAAGGAAGTCAGATTAGCTTCGCCGATATCCTCGAATCCTAAAAGCACCTGGTTCTTTTTATTCAAATTCAGATCCAACCGGTAGTTGACGATTAGTCTGGTTTGATCCTGATGGCCTGCACCGATATTATTATCTATGCTAAACTCTTCGAATGCCGCCACATATTCGGAAAGTTTGCCCGCAGCTTCGGCGGCGGCTTGGATATTTTGTTTAACTTGAGATGAGTCCCCTTCGCCTGTTAATCCTTGAATGGCCTGGTTAATATTCTCGACAGCCTGATTAATAGTTTGTAATGTTTGGCGGGCGTCCTTAACTAACAATTCCACTTCCGGACCATTTTTTGCCATCATTGCGCAGAACTTGTCAAGGTTAACGGTAATCTTTTCGACATTGGCCAGAGTCGTTTTTAAGTCAGCGGCAGTCTCACCGTTGGCTTCAACTTGGGTTAAGAAGCGGTTGGCGGTGTTGCCGGCTTGAGCCAATTCCGAGGCGGCCAAGGATAGGTTCTGAATTAATTGCCGCGCTTCGGGTCCGCCCGACAATTGCTCCAGATTGGCGGTGATTCGATCGATTCTAGCAATAGAGCTATTTAAATAGTTGATTGATTGCTCATTGGCCAATCCTTTAACCGACTCGGCGATCTCCTTGATTGATTCAATTATGTCATATGCAGCCGCATAAAACTGATCCATAGTATACGGGCTTTGGCCTATGATCCGGTTCCCCTTGCCTTCGGGTTCCCCGGGTTTTAATAAAGTAAGCTCAAGATATTGGTCGCCAACAACCCCGGCGCTAGCGATTATTGCTTTAACGTTCCGGGGAATATCGAACTTAGGGCGAATCCGCATGGCCACGATGACTTTGTAATCTTCAAAATAGACCCGGCTGATTCTTCCAACATCGACACCGTTCAATTTAACTGGAGCCCCCGGCCTTAAATTTTCAATTCGATCAAATGCCGCTTCTAATTCGTAACCGCTTTGAAAAAGTTTGGATCCGTTCAACCAATAAAAGGCTGAAAAAAGAGCAATCAAGGCGACTAAAGTAAAAAGTCCCACTTTGGTTTCAGGACTATGGATCTGCATCGAAATCCCCCTACTCGTCAGGGCTAGACAGCTAATTGAAATTCTTTCAGGAACTCCCTCATTAAAGGGTGTTCCGCTTGTCTCAAATTAGCCCGTTCTTTAACCTCGACTAAATTTGACTCATACAGTAAGCCAACACGATCAGCAACCTTTAAAGCGCTGATAATATCATGAGTGACTATAATAGATGTAATTCCAAGCCTGGCTTGGAGTTCGCAAATTAGATCATTGATGGTGCCGGCGATGATCGGGTCTAAACCGGTAGTCGGCTCATCATAGAGGAGAATTGGCGGTTCAAACGCGATCGCCCTGGCGATGGCGGTCCTTTTTTTCATACCGCCGCTTAAGTCGGAAGGCATTTTCCGGGCCACACTTTGATCAAGCCCTACAATGGATAAAACTTCATAAACGCGATCTTCGATTAACGGCTCGGGCATTTTATCCCGGCGTAAACCAAAGGCTACATTATCATAGACTGTCATTGAATCAAATAAAGCGGCCGACTGAAAGACCATCCCCATTTTACGGCGGAGGAGTTGCCAGTCTTTTTTCGAGAGTAAACTGGTAGTGGTTCCATCAATTTCGATCCAGCCGGCGGTAGGTTGGATCAGTCCCATAATTAACCGGAGCAAGGTGCTTTTGCCGCAGCCGCTAGGGCCCATAATGACAAAAGTCTCGCCCTTATTAAACTCCAGATTGATATCGCTTAAAACAACTTGGCCGCCGATGTGATAATGGAGGTTAACCAAAGAAATAACCGACATTTTCCGCTCCCTGTTTCAAAGGTTATAGAGTAACATTGATAGAAAATAATTGAAAATAAAGATAATGATCGTGGCAATCACTACTGCCTCGGTGGTTGCTTTACCGACACCGACCGCTCCGTTTTCAGTATTTAGGCCTTTAAAAGTCCCTACTCCAGCAATGATCAAGCCAAAAAAGAAGGCCTTAATCAAACCACCTACAAAATCCCAAAAAGTTACGAAAGTTAGAACACCATCCGCAAAATCGGCCGGAGGAATGCTGGCGTAATATGACGCCACGGCTACTCCTCCGGCAATACCGATCAGATCGGCGAATGTAACCAATACCGGAAGCATTAACCCAGCTGCAATAATACGCGGCGCTACCAGGTAGTCGATTGGGTCAGTCGATAGGGTCTCTAAGGCTTCAACTTGTTCGGTAACCTTCATCGAGCCGATCTCCGCAGCAATTGACGAACCGATACGGCCTGCTACCACAACACCGGTTAAGACCGGGGCTAATTCACGGGCAAACGCCAAAGTCAACCCTTGGCCCAATTGGGAAGTTAACCCAAATGTGGCAAAGATTTTAGCGATTTGAAGTGAAAAAACCATTCCGGTAAATAAGGCAATGATAATAACGATCGGCAAGGAGTTGATCCCAATCAATTCCATTTGAACGATGGTATTCTTCCAAAAAATGGTTTTAGAGATGATTGACTTAAAACTTTTAAGATAAATCTGAACGAATTCTCCTAGCCGAAATAGTCCAATAGTTATATATTTGCCAAGGCGGGCAATTGGAACGGACCAGTGGACTTTTTTGGGTAGAGACATTTTTAGCCCTTTCTAAAATTGATTACATAAAGTATTAAAAAAGAGACTTCTGCAATCCCCTAAATAATTCCTGCCAAAATCGGAGTATATTTACTGTCAAAAATGTCAATCTTGAATTACAAGAAGAAAAAGCTTTTTTGAATGGATTTTAAATCCATATGTTAATCGTGGAAATAGAGTAAATCTAATACCTTTGATTGGTGAAAAATCAAGCAGAGGAGTAAAATAAGTTCGCTCGAGGTAATAACGGTAGGGAAAAATGAATAAATCAGGATCCGGCCGCAAAAAACAAATTCAAATTTTGAGACATGCTGTATTCGGCAAATCGGTAAACATACGAATGCAAGCATTATTATTACTTTCACAAGGTGAAGCTATCGATGGCGGGTGGTTATTGGAGACGGTATTGAAATTTGAAGTTCTATCCGTTAAACAATGACCACAGATTACAAGATTCCACAGAGGCACAGATATTACTAATGAAGCAGATTTCGAAGATTGTATGCTGTGCTTAAAGCCCGACTTTTTTGTTAGGTGTTTAAAGCCTCTACGTTGCCGGATGCAAGTTTAATTATGTTGAGTAAAGATAGGTTAAAGGGAAAAAATAAGACCATGGCTCAAGGCCATGGCTTTTTTGATGTGAAAAAACTTAAATGGCTGCTTTTTTTCTGCGCCAGATTAGAATCACTGTTTTCCCTTTTTTTCTCAGATAAGGGTTTAAAATAGTCTCCAAAACTTTTAGCACCTAGGAAAACCCCCTTTCCGGGCTGAAAAATCAATTTATTATATGAAAGGGAAAAATTAGGTGTGCGTTGTTCCCAAATTTATTTGAGAAAATACCATAATTAGGAGGAAACTTATGAGACTCGTCGAAAAAGATTTGATAACCGGTTCAAGTGAAAAATGTAGCTCACCTTTTTAAAACAGTGCCCCATTTTCTACATTTTTAGGAAGTTCAACGAAGTAGCTTCAATAAAGGGAGGTAATCAGATGTTACCGAAAGATTTGAAATACACTTCAGAACATGAATGGATTAAAATTGAGGGTGATAAGGTAACCGTAGGAATAACCGAGCATGCCCAAAAAGAATTGGGAGATGTAGTATTCGTTGATCTTCCAGGCGCCGGTGAAAAATTAAAAGTTAAGGATGCTTTGGCAACCATCGAATCGGTTAAAGCGGTCTCCCAGATTTACGCTCCAATATCAGGAGAGGTTATGGAGATTAATGATACTTTGGAACATAGCCCGGAACTGGTTAACCAGGATCCATACGGAAAAGGTTGGATTGTAATTATCGAACCGGAAGATGTAAAGGAAGTAGATGAACTTTTGACTCCAGAGGCTTACGCGGCATTGATTGGTAAAAAATGACAAGATGGAGAGTCCTGGCTTATCAGGAAGCCAACCCGGCTTGGAATATGGCGGTTGATGAAGGGATTTTTACCTGCTATTTGGAAGGGATGAGCCCTCCGACGCTCCGGTTTTATGGGTGGTCTCCAGCTACGATATCAATAGGCTACTTTCAGGATGTTGGGCGTGAAATCAATATCGATCAGCTTCGCCTGAAAGGGTATGGTTTAGTTAGGCGGAATACCGGAGGCCGGGCTGTCCTGCATGACCGGGAACTTACTTATTCGGTAGTGGCTGGAGCCAAGGAAGGCCTTCCCGATAGCCTGCTTGGGTCTTATTTATATATTTCAAAGGCCTTTGCTAATGCCTTGCTAGAATTAGGAGTGGAGGCCGAGTTAAATCAAGGCTCTGATAAACATGCTACTTCAGGGGCCTGTTTCGAATCCCCTTCCTGGTATGAGCTTACTGTCAATGGAAAAAAACTGGTTGGCAGCGCCCAATTTAGGCAGAAAGGTTCTTTTTTGCAACACGGATCGGTTCTGTTAAGTTTTTCCGCTATGGATCTTGGGTCTGTTTTGCGGATTCCGGCTGAATCCTTGACGGCTTTTACGGAAAAGATTCAGTCTAAGATTAGTTCAATGGAAGGGCTCGGAGTCATGTTGAAACCATCGGAATTAGCTTTGAAAATAACCGATAGTTTCAGTCAATTATATGGAATAACATTTGAACCTGGAAATTTAACCGAAGCTGAAACCGAATTAGCTCACTCATTGGTGAAAAAGAAATATGCTACCGATGAATGGAATTTTAAACGAGGCAATACCGGCAATCAAATGAGATTGAATGGGATTCAGGCTAGGGATCGGTGATCTGATGAAATTTTATGTTGGCGATATTGTTAAGATGCGTAAGGTTCATCCTTGTGGCGGAACAGATTGGGAAGTTCTCCGGGTAGGGATGGATTTTAGGGTCAAGTGCCTAAAGTGCGGCCGGGTTTTGATGTTACCCCGCCCCAAGTTTGAAAAAGCAGTAAAAACCATTGTTAAGTCGGCGTTCCCCGATTCGATTAATGAGTGAAATTTCACTTGAATTTAGTCTCGGAAAAGTGTATAATGCTTCCGTGACTTCCCTGCTCCGGCTTGCCGGGGCCGTTTAGTCCAAAGGGAGGAGGTGATTCGGGTGCGCGATTACGAAGTCATGTATATTCTGAATGCCGAGTTGGATGAAGAAGGTATTAACGCTGCAGTTACCCGATTCGAGGATGTCGTTAAAAACGGCGGTGGAGAGATCATCAAAACTGAACGTTGGGGTAAGCGAAGGCTTGCTTACGAAGTAAACGACAAAATCGAAGGGTATTATGTGTTGATGTACTTTAAATCTCCCAGTAGCGCGGCTCAAGAATTAGAACGTATCCTAAAGATTAGTGATGATATTTTACGTCATCTGGTAATCAAAAAAGAAGAATAACGAAGGAGATCGTTATGAACCATATTGTTTTAATTGGTCGGTTAACGAGAGATCCTGAACTTCGTTATACTCCAAATGGAGTGGCGGTAGCCAATTTTGACTTGGCGGTAGACCGTCCTACCACAAACCAACAAGGAGAACGGCAGACGGATTTCATTCGAATCGTGGCTTGGCAAAAACAGGCCGAACTTTGCGCCAACTATCTTAAAAAAGGAAGATTGGTCGGAGTCGAAGGGCGTTTGCAAATCCGTGGCTATGAAACTCAGGACGGGCAAAAGAGGCGTGTTGCCGAAGTGGTAGCCAATTTTGTCCAGTTTTTGGATCGCAACCGTGAAGACAATCAAAGTAATGAAAACACTCCAAACATCGGCAATGACGATGATTTGGGCGGCATAAACCTTGACGATCTTCCATTTTAAGATTTTGGCGGAGGTGAGTTCTATTGGCAAGATATGAAAGAGATCGCGACCGTGATTCATCCGGTAAAGGCGGAGGGCGTAAACCCAGAAAGAAAGTATGTTCTTTCTGTGTTGATAAAGTAGAAGCAATCGACTATAAAGAAACGGCCAAACTAAAAAGGTTCGTTACCGAACGGGGTAAAATTTTGCCGCGGCGTATTTCCGGTAATTGCGCCGTTCACCAACGGCAGCTTACCAGTGCAATCAAGCGTGCAAGACAGGTTGCGTTATTACCTTATACCAGCGAATAAGAGGCCGAAATGGCCTCTTTTTTTTCAGCCATTTTTTAGTGAAATTACATGTTTTTTCAGCTATAGGAGTAAACTTATCCATGGTTTTTAATAATCCATTAGATATCGCTTTAATGATTTTTGATAAGTTTTAAATTCTAATAATGTGGTTGCATAAGATATGGCGCGCAGGAAAAATCGACTCAATAGAGAATAGATTGGGTTGAAGGAGGAACTGCCCGATGTCTTCTACCAACTCCGATCTGAACATTGTCAAAAATGTAAGAATTATCGAATGGCTTAAGGCTGAATTGCTTAGCGGCGTCGGCGCCCTATTCAAGTCGCTGATTAAAAACAATGAAGAGGCCATCTTGGACGCTTTAGCCAATTTAATAATGGGCTGTTATTTCTTGGGCAAACGCCTTGGTTTTTCATATGCAAAAATTGACGCCAAAATTGAACAACGGTTAGACTCCCCGGAAATGCAAGAACATGAGATTGAAGAATGGTATGGTGACATTACTAATCTTCAACAATACGTTAAGGAACGCAACCGGTATTGAACTTTTTAATGTAACTAGGATCCGGGAGACAGGAACCGGCAGCAAACCAATTAAGGTTCTACGATAGTGATTTATTTAAACTTAATTAAGTTTGAATTGATGGGACAAAATGTGTTTGGCGAAACATCGCCGATATTCAAGAAAGATGGTGGTATCGTGAAAGTGATTTTGAAACAAGACATCCGCGCTTTAGGTAAACGAGGGGAAATTAAAGAGGTGGCGGATGGCCATGCACGAAATTATTTATTACCAAAGGGTTTGGCGATTGAAGCCACTACCGGGAATTTAAAAATATTGGCCGATCAAAAGGAAATGACCGCCCAAAAGGAACTCCGGGAAGCGGAAGAGGCCAGGCAATTAGCTGGCCGTCTCAATGGGTTGGAGATTAGTTTTAAGGTTAAAGCAGGTGAAGGCGGCCGTTTATTCGGTTCGATCACCGGAAAAGACTTGGCAGACCTAATTTATCAAACCACAAAGATTGAACTGGATAAAAGGAAGCTGGAAATTGGGGACTCCATTAAAAATCTCGGCAAACATCAAGTCAAGGTACACCTTTATAAGGGAATCAGCGCTGAGATTAACGTAAATGTGGTTGCTGAATAAAATGATTACCTAAAAACAAATGTTTGAGAATTTCTATATTCCATAATGGTAATTATTTTTGCCTTTTAAGGTTTTGATATTTTAAAGGAGCTTTTGATGAAGAACATTTTAAGAAAGATTTCGGTTCGTGCTAAACAAAATGAACTGACTGTCCCTTTGCATGACCGGCTGCTTGATGAAGAACAATTATTAAGGCAAGTTGCGGCGATCTTCGCCTTGCTATCTAATTTATACGGTTCCGATAAACTGGTGTTAAAAGCTGGGAAATTGGAAGCCTTAAAATTAATGCGTTCCGAAGTACTTGAAGAAAGAGTATTGGCTTTACAAAGAATCGTTTTTGAGGATCCAACCATTGAAAACCAGCTGCACCGAAAGGACCTTCCCGAAGCCCTTAATGAGATTGAGGAAGAGATCGCGGATCTGATCGCGCGCCGTACCGTTGAAGATAAAATTGAGAAAAAAATCGCTGAACGGATGCAACAACGGCATGAAGAATATTTAAAAGAGATCAAGATTCAAATTCTTCAAGAATCGGCTGGTCCCGACAACCCTCATACTTTGAAGAAATTGAATGATCTTGAGAAAATGGATGAAATCAGCCTCTCCAAATCAGTGATGGAAACCTTGAAACCATCTAATTTGGGGGAAGTTGTGGGCCAGGATCGGGCGATTAAAGCCTTGCTTGGCAAGATTGCATCGCCGTTTCCGCAGCATGTTATCTTATACGGACCTCCGGGAGTGGGTAAAACCACTGTGGCTAGGTTGGTACTGGAAGAAGCCAAAAAACTACAATTCACCCCTTTTAAAGAGGACGCTTCCTTCGTAGAGGTAGATGGGACTACACTACGATGGGATCCTAGGGATATTACCAATCCGCTTTTGGGTTCGGTGCATGATCCGATTTATCAAGGGGCCAGGCGGGATTTGGCTGAAGGAGGGGTTCCGGAGCCAAAACTTGGTTTGGTAACCGAAGCTCATGGCGGGGTTCTCTTTATCGATGAAATCGGCGAGATGGATCCGATGCTTCAGAACAAACTGTTGAAGGTGCTTGAGGATAAACGGGTATCTTTTGATTCGGCCTATTATGATCCTAACGATCCTAATGTGCCGAAGTATATTAAAAAATTGTTTGCGGAAGGGGCTCCGGCAGACTTTGTCTTAATCGCCGCTACTACCAGGGATCCTTCGGAGATCAGCCCGGCGATTCGTTCCCGGTGCGCTGAAGTTTATTTTGAACCCTTGGATCAAGCCGATATTAAAGAAATTGTAATCAGCGCCGCTGAACGGCTTAAGGTGAAATTTGACCCGAGTATTCCGGAACTAGTAAGCAATTACACCATTGAAGGCCGGAAAGCAGCTGGAATTTTAGCCGATGCTTATGGTTTGGCCTTATACAAACGTAAAGGCCAATCAATAAACTTGGAGGAGATCGGGATTACCGAGACGGATCTCTATGAAACCATCCAAGTCAGCCGGTTATCTCCCTATGTAACAATCAAGGCGTCGGATCAGGCGGAGCTGGGTAAAATATTTGGATTGGGAGTCAGCGGTTTTGTCGGTTCGGTGCTTGAGATTGAGGCTGTCTGTTTTCCAGCAGCCGAGAAAGGCAAAGGCAGGCTTAGGTTCAACGAGACTGCGGGTAGTATGACAAAAGATTCGGTTTTCAATGCTACCTCTGTAGTGCGATTGATAACTGAAATGGATTTATCCGATTTCGATGTACATGTAAATGTAATCGGCGGTGGCAAGATCGACGGCCCATCGGCCGGAGTGGCGATTACCTTGACGATCGTCAGTTGCCTGACCAAACGGCCGATTCCTCAAAATATTGCGGTCACCGGCGAAGTGTCGATTCAAGGTAAAATCAAAGCAGTCGGCGGGGTTTTGGAGAAGATTTACGGCGCCAGGCAAGCCGGGGTCAAGACAGTCTTTGTCCCCAAGGAAAACGAGAAAGATGTCCCGAGTGGCCTTGACGATATAAAAGTGATTCCGGTGGAAACCGTTCAGGAGATTGTCGAATTGACCCTGGGTAAAAATTAATCGCAAATTACGCAGATGTCGAAGATTGCACGGATTATATGTTGATTTTACAGTATTGACTGTGATTTTTTTGCGAAAAATCTTGTGAAAGAACCTTTTAGACAGGATTGACACTGATTTAACATGGATTTATAAAATCAATATTATCATAGACAAACCGTAAAAAGACTTCCCTATTTAATTTGGGAAGTCTTTTGGTTTCTATATATTTGTACTTAGGGTTAAAACCAAATTCCTTTGTCCGAACGGAAGTTTCAGTTGAAAGTTTTGAAACCTTGAAGTACCAAGGCAATCTCAAACTTCACCCTTCACCCTTCTTTCATTCCGGCCAGGCAATTAGCGGCGCAATAGCTTTGGTGCGGGTTTTGCCTATTGAAACACCCTGAATGGGATCGATTAGGTAAAGGTAGTTTTTAAACGGAATTACCAATAAGTTCTCGTCGGGGCTATAGTAACCCTTTTCGGGACCTTGTTCGGATTCTTCCAGTTGAAAATTAAGACTAAATAGAGGTTCCTTTTTGGATGGGTCAAGCAGATGCCAACCATTTTCCGTGGTGACGGTGATCAATTTACCGTCGGGAGTCGGATGGATTCCATATTGGGTATCTTTGAACTTAATCACCGATTTGACTTCATTGGTTTGGAGGTCAATAACGCTTAATTCGGGTGCGCCGGCGAGTATATATAGTTGTGAAGAATCTTTTGAAAAGAACATTCTCCGATTTTCAGAAGAGTTAACGGATTTAAAAGTTGCGCCAGGCTGTGACTGAATTACCGGAGGGTAGCCTGAACCGAAAAAGTTGAGAAACATTTTTCCAATATAAAACGTGTCGCTGATTTTTATGATTTTAATTTCTTTACCAGCCTTTAAATCGATGATATTTAGATAGTTGCTATTGGAATTGGAGAGATAACCGATAGTCCCGTCGTTATTGTAAAGGAATTCGTCAATATCCTTGTCATGTTTATATTCCAATACTTTTGGGGTCGGTTCAGAAACATCGACTATTAAAAGTTCTTTTTTGCCTTGAAGGCAAACAGTATCGAATGAGGGTTGGACCAAAAGATTGGGTTGGTTTTGGAGTTTCAAGTCGGCGCTGATTTTACCGGAAGTTATCTTAAAAAATGTTGCGGCAGGTTGGTTAGATTCGTTTAGAATATTGCCGATGGTTATGCCCATTTGTTCTTCGTTTGGATCGCCGTAAACATTAGCGCAAACCGCATAGAATGAATCTGAATAGTTTTGGTCTTGCCTGATTATCAGCGGAGAGTATCCTAATTGGGTGACTTCGGTCTCGCCGGTAACGGTATCAATCCAATGCAGTTTGGCGAATTCCGCGGTATCCGTTCTTTCAATTAAGGCTTTCGAAGGGTATTTTTGACTATTGCGGAAACCGCCGCAAGCTACGACTATTTTACCGGATGTAGTTTGATAGATTGCTCCGGGGTTGGCGGAGACCGGGAACATACGGACTTCATTTTGGATAAGGTCGATCAGCGCTAACTCGGCCGGTACTTTATTTTTAGCATTGCCGAGAGTGCCGACTGCCAGTTGGGTTCGATCATCATTAAACCGGTAGGCCGCTGGAGGCCCATTTAAGGAAATAGTATTAGTGGCTTCAGTTTTTAGATCGTAGCAGGTAAGGTTGGAGACCGGTTTATCGTTATCTGAAGAAACAGTGAATAATAACCAAAGGCCGGATTTTTTGAGGTAAAAGTCTTGGACCACCGAACCAGGGAGATCTTTCCGGGTGGCAGGCTTGAAATCGGGGTTTAAGAAAGTAAGCCCTCCAGAATTTTTTTTATCACCGCGATTCATTAAAATATAACCGTTGTTATTAGGATTTTTGATAATTCTGGAGGGCTTAGGAGCGGATTTAATGGTGTTAATCCGTTTTGTCCGGTCAAAGATTTCAACTGAATTTTTTATTTGATCCATAACAAAGAAGCCGTTGAAATCGGATGCTGCGGAAATGGAAGGATATATACAACAGATTAGCAGTAAAAAGAGTATGGTTCGCTTCATGATCTCTCCTCCTAACTTCGAAAAACATTTCTAAAGATTCGGCATTAAAGCGGAGATTCCCTTTTTAGGAATAATATCTTGGCTATAGGTGGATCTACCTTTAATACATCGAAAAAATAGAAACATTAAGGATAGTATGTAAATAAAGGGAAATTTTTTAAATCAGAGAATATTTAATGGTAATATTTTCTGGTAAACTTAAGTTTGCGATTATCTTTAAAGTTTGCTTTGTTTCAGGGAGGAATATTACAATGAAATATTCAAAAGAGGTCGTTGTTTCTTTTTGATATCTACGATATTCTTTACTTTAATTTTAGGACAAGCCTATGGAGAACAGGAGGAAGACGGATTATTTCCACTCTACTGAGTAACCCTCGGCAAGACAACCACTGCTGAAATGAGCCAGTTAAGGCGAAAAGCCGCTCAAAGCAGTTATTACATAATTAATTCGTTAAAGTTCGATTATCGAAACGATAACGCATACAGGGTAACATTATCCAATGAAGATAGCATGCCTGAAAATTGGAGGAAAATTGGTTTCAATTGGAGTTTATCTTGGGATGAATGGATTTCCTTATTAAGAAACTTGGGTTATAAGGTCCGGATCAAACAATTTCCTATCGTTCAGATTTATCGATATAAATCAATCGAGACTTTTAATCCGTATCAGACATTTGAAGCGGAATTTGAAGCCTTTTAAAAATTCTCAATATCCGACAGTTTTGAGATTCCGTTTTAATTACGGCAAGGGGACCAAAAGCAGTTCTAAAAACACTTTATATGGGATAAGGGCAACTTTTAGCCCTGAAACCAAAGAGCTAATAGAAGAAAATTTTTATTCCAATAATGAGACCATTACCCTTTCCGAAAATCGAAGAAAAGCGATTGCCCTTTCCGGAATTTTAACGGAAATGAATTATGGATAACATGAGCGTTTGGAAACCTTTAGTTTTAAGGATCCAAAGGCGATCCAAACATGTAAGGAACTAATTGAGCGGGATTGGGGAATTAAAAATCGGGAGGATCTTCTTGAAACTTTGGAATCCTTGGAAAAGGGAGGCCATTCCAAGGGTTATGAAGATGCTTTAAAAATTCTAAAAGAAAACCCGGGATTAAGCGAGGAAGACATCGCCTTTAAATATAAATATGATGATTACATCATTAAACGATTGTTTTTTGTAAGGGAAATGCGTTCGGTGATTGGCGAACGGACATTGCGCGCCTGGGATTTGGGGAGATACATTTATTTATGCCGTGAATGTTATTTACTGGGGTTTTTAACCGAGAAAGAAGCCTGGGATCGAATTGAAAGAGTCGCCAAAAAAGTTGACGAACTGTATCTTTCCTGGGAGGATTTTGGAGCCAACTATATAGCCGGGCGTATGTTCTGGGGCACCGGGTTTAATGAAGCGGTTGAAAGAGGTAATCATGCGGCGGAAGTCTATAGTAAATTGATTTATACCAAGGATAGCGCCTGGAATTTACCTTGGGTGAAGGGAAACAACCTAAAAAATAGTAGGTTAAAGCCGACTGCGATTGAGGAGGCGCTCTATTGTCCGTCAAAGGAGCATAAGGCATGGGATTTATTTATGGAAGGTCGTAAGCTATATCAAGGCAAACTATATAAAAAAGCTATTGTCGAGTTTAATAATGCTTTGAGACTTAATCCCAAAAGTTACTTTGCAACCCTTTATCTGGGACACGCTAATTACTCAAACGGGGATTTTCGTGGGGCTATTCTCGATTACCAAAAGTTGACCAAAATCAAACCGGAGGATGTATACGCCTATCAATATCTGGCTCAAGCTTACGAAAGGAACGATCAATTAAATGAAGCCCTTGAAAATTATAAACGGATGATAGAGATTAATCCCGCCAATCCAGATGGATATATTGCCCTAGGACGATTTTATTACGGACAGAAACAGTTTCAAGAGACGATTTTTGTCATGGAAAAGGCTGAAAAGCTTTTACTTGATAGTCCCGAAAAAAAGGAGAGCAAACAAAATGATTTGGTGAATTATGTATCATATTTATTAGGGGCTTGTCATTATAATTATCGGTTTTATGATCTGGCATTGCCGTATATGTTACAGGCCTATGACAGTTATAAAAATAGAGGCGATATTCACTATTATATAGGAGTCTGTTATTTTAAAAAATCAAGTCCGGAAAGGGAACGGGCGGTTGACTACTTTAAAAAGGCCGCAATTCTCGGATATAAATTGCCGCCTGAAATTGAAGGTTTGGTTAATTAAGCGGGGATAAAATTTCTAAATCGAATTAAATTTGGAAGAGGGAAGTTTTTGGATCTGGCTGCAATTACCAATGGCCTTTAAGACGAGGGCGACCGCGGTAATGTCCAATAAGATCGCCAATCCGAAAGCGTAAGCATAACTGTGAAAAAGGTCATAAATAAGACCGAAGAGTGGGGTCCCTACTGCGTAACCGGCGGTTTGAAACGCCACAAAAATTCCGAGAATTTTGCCGTAATCCCGGCCTTCATAGAGCATTGAAGCTAACATTGGTATGGTAATACTGGTCATGGTATAACCGATACCGAAGGTTGCCGCGAAGGCAATACCCAAAGTGGCATTGGGAATAAAGATCAGTAGGAGCGTTCCGATGCCAAAAAATAAATTATTAATAATCAACACCGGTTTGATACCGTATTTATCATTCACCATGCCGAGCAATATTTTGGAGAGGGTGTTCGATAGAAAAACTAACCCCATGAGATAAGCGGCGACTTGAGGGCTTAACCCTACGTCTCTCAGATGGGCCGCGGCATTGATGTATACCGGCTGGACGGAAATACCGAATAAAAATATCGCCCCCAAATTTAACCGAAAGACAGGAGTTTTCCATGCTTGCTCAAGAGTTAGTCCGGAAGCTCCCTCCTCGGGATCGTCGTTTGGGGAAATACGGGGATCGGCCCCAAAAGGCGCTAACCCCATATCGGAAGGTTTTTCTCTTAATGTGAAGTAGGCGGGAATTAAAAAGGCCAACATTAAAAGGATGGAAAACAAATAAGAAGTACGCCAGCCTGCTCCGGCAATCCAGTTTCCGACCATCGGGTTGAAGATAATCCCGCCGATACCGCTTCCCGAAAAAATCATACTTAAAACTGTCCCTCTTTTTTCGATAAACCAATTGGCAACCATAACTGACAAAGGGACTGATGCGATATATCCAATCCCAACCCCAAATAAGGCCGCACCGGCGTAAAAGAAAGAGATGCTTTTAGCTTGGCTGTAAATTGTAAAGGCGCCGATAAGAAAGGTTACTCCGATTAGAAAGATTACCTTCACTCCGCCCAGCTTTTTTTGGACAGCGCCAAAAGTAAGGCAAGCAGCCATTTGAAAAACATAGGCAATGGTGTAAATCAAGGAGTAAGCTCCACGGCTGAATCCTAGATCATCGCAGATTGGCTTGACATACAAACTAAGGGTGCCGTTGGCCAGACCTAAACCAATAGTTGTAAACAACATACAGGCAGCGGCGACGATCCAACCGTAAAATATTTTTTTTCGCATTTGAACCTCATTTTAACCGGGATTCGGCAGATAACACCAATTCACAGATTGCATGCTATATATGTTGCAATAAATTTTTTGGAAAAAAATCTTACTGCAACATATATTCCTTGATTCATATGTTGAAAAAAGCTCAATAATTTCACCATTCACATCCGGCTTTTGGGATGTAAATGCTGTACTCTAAACTTTTTTCAACATATATAGTTCCGACGTTGAGATAAAAGGAAAATATGTCGCTATAATCAACGTACGCTTATTGAGACATAGAATCGCAAGATCCAATATTAATCTTAGCACCCCTTTTTCCTTTCGACAATTGTTTAAGCTATTATTTAATTAAACGTTTATCAGGGAAATTTTAGCAAATAAATTTTGGTTATGGTTCATGCTGTTGCCCATCGGAGAAAAATCCCAAATACCACCAACCGTTTTGGAACGGATTAGCGATACGGGACTTAAATTTCAGTAATGTAGTGAAAAAATGGGGCTTTTATTAACTTTTAATTTTCTGATCCTCCCGGCAGGTTCTGACCGTCTAAAGACGAATTAAAACAAAAAGTATTTGTCTGCAAAATGGGAGGAACCATATGAACGGGGCTACAGCTTTAGAAAGAATTCCGCCTCAGAACCTTGACGCTGAGCAATCGACTTTGGGTTCGATGCTTTTGGAGAAAGAGGCTATTTATAAGGGGTCTGAACTCCTTCGCCCGGATGATTTTTACCGGGAAGCCCACCGGGTCATCTTTGAAGTTGTGGTCCATCTGGCCAATAAAGGCGAACCGGTGGATATGATTACTGTTTCCGAGGAATTAAAACAACGCGGTATGCTTGATAAGGTCGGGGGAGCTGCTTATCTGACTCAGTTAGCCAATTTTGTGCCTACCGCAGCCAATGTTGAACATTATGCCCAGATCGTGGCTGAAAAATCATTATTGCGTTCGATCATCTCCGTAGCTACCAATATCGTTAAAATGGGTTTTGAAGGTTCCGAAGAAGTGGATGTAATCTTGGATCGAGCCGAGAAAGAAATCTTTGAGATTTCCCAGAAACGGAATGTCAAAGGTTTTGTCAGCCTCCGGAGCATCCTGGTGGAAACCTTCGAACGGATTGAGAAACTTTACGAATCCAAAGGCGGAGTTACCGGGCTGGCCACGGGGTATCCGGATTTTGACCGGATGACTGCGGGGCTCCAACCTTCCGACCTGATTATTTTAGCCGCCCGGCCGAGTATGGGCAAAACCACATTTGCCTTAAATTTGGGCAGCTATGCCGCAGTTGAACAGAAGATTCCCGCGATTATCTTCAGCTTGGAAATGTCCAAAGAGCAGCTGGCTTTGAAGCTACTCTGCTCCGAAGCGGGGGTCGATAATCAACGGATCCGTACCGGCACTCTCCGGGATGAAGACTGGCCCAGGCTCTCCCATGCTTTGGGCCGGCTTTCCGACGCGATGCTTTTTATCGACGATACGCCGGGCATCAGCGCTTTAGAAATCCGGGCCAAGACGAGAAGGATCAAAGCCGAATACGGTTTGGGTTTGATAATCATCGATTATTTGCAATTAATGCAGTCCCGTTCCAAGAGTGAAAACCGACAGCAGGAAGTCTCGGAGATCTCCCGCTCCCTAAAGGCCTTAGCCAGGGAGTTGAACGTTCCGGTAATCGCCCTCTCCCAGCTTTCCCGGGCGGTGGAACAACGGGCCGATAAAAAACCGGGTTTGGCCGACCTCAGGGAATCGGGATCTTTGGAGCAAGACGCCGATATTGTCGGGTTCCTCTACCGGGAAGATTATTATAATCCGGAGACCGATCGGAAGAATATCACCGAATTGATCATCGCTAAGCAGCGTAACGGACCGGTAGGATCGGTCGACTTCTACTTCCAAAAGGAATTCAGTAAATTTCAGAGCCTATCAAGGCAAAAATAGGACAGAATTATAAGTTTAAAGGGTAAAGAGTAAAGGGAAAAATTAGGGCTGATGTGTTTTTGGTGGTTACCCTTTTAGGGCAAGAAATCTGGTTTGGGCTTCAAAGCAATCCTAATTTTTTGCTTAAAAATCATTTTTAACAGGGTATATTATTTAACCTTCGAAAGCATACGAAATTCCAAAGTAGACCCGGCCTGCGCCTTCTTCGGGAATAATATAATCAAAATAAAGCTTAAAAAGATCAATCGGTTTAAATTCCGCTCCCAGCAGCAGATGGATCATAGCGTCCCCTTGGTCCGGCGTGATAAATTTAATTCCGGTATTGGCGATAAATAACTCGGTAAACCGGTACTCGGCTTGACAGGTTAGGAGGATGTCTTTAGATTCATACTCACAGATTCCGGACAGATCTAGCCGGTCGCTGAGGTTGAACTTATACGCGAAACCATATTTCTGGGAGTCGCCGCTATCGCCCCATTCATGTTCAAGCATAACCGCCATGTTTTCACTAAACGCATAACGGCTCCCGAGGATATTCCGTTGTTCCTCGGTAACATAGGCGCATTTAAATAATAAATGATTGTTAAGGCCGAAACTTCCGGTAACTGTGGTCGGCTCCGACAAGTCGGAAGTTTTAAGATATCTTTCTAAGGAAACCGAAACGCCTTCGGTAACTTCGATATCAATTGTTTTGGCCGAGGTTGGATGGCTAAATGCCAAGAATAGCAGCAGGGTAAAGACTAAAGAGAGGATTCTTTTCATCTTTTTCCTCCACAGATATTTTTATGGGAAAATATTCGCCGTATTTCCAAGTATACCTGTGTTGGCTGAACAAAAAACGCCCGGATGGGCGTTTTTTTGTTCAGGCTGGATAGATACTTAGTTAATACTCAGAACAAGTAAGAGGCTCCGAGTTCTAGAGTGTCATCTTCGCCCTCTGCATCTTTCATAGTGTAGTCCAGGTAGACGCAAACCTTTTCGATTGGGTAGAATTCGATTCCTGCAATAATGTCGGTGGTTGCATCGCCTTCATCTGGGCTGGAATAAACGAAGCCAATATTACCAACGGCTTTTTCAGAGAATTTGTATTCAGCTTGACCTAACAGACCCACAGCGGAACCCTCTAAAATGGCAAAATCCGAACTGAGATCAGCATAACTTAAAACACCAACTAATGCAAACTGGTCATTGAGTTCGGATTTATAACGGAGACCTAGTTCCATTCCATCAACTAAATCCGAAGTTGCATAGTCAAAAGTTACAGCCATGTTTTCTTTAAAAGCATAACGAGCCCCTAAACTGGTTACTTCAGTTTCGGTAGTGTACCCTAATGACAATTGGAGCTTTTCATTTAATCCGTAATATCCGGTGATGGTCATAGGATCTACCGAAGGATCGATTTGTTTAAACAATTCTACCTGGAAACCCTCGGTAGCGCCGATCCCGATGGTACTAGCCAACGTTACGTAACCAATGGAAAGGGTCATTACCAGGGCTAAGGTAAGTACTAACAGTTTTTTCATTGACTTTCTTCCCTTCAAAAATAAATTTTTCCAGCCTTATGGCTATATAATATTCGCCTGGATTATTAGGATTCCTATTACCATAAAGTAAATTTTTTATAGCCACATTGTAACTAAGCAACAAAAAAACGCCCTGGCGGGCGTTTTTAGTTCAGGCTGGCTTGGTGCTTGGGGTGCGAATTTAGAACGAGTAAGCGACTCCGAGGTCAATGGTGTCGTCGGTATTTTCGTCATCCATTATGGTGTAGTCAAGGTAAGCGCAGAGTTTCTCAACCGGGTATACTTCAACGCCGGCCACGATATTAGTGAAAGAGTCTAATTCCATTAAATCGCTATCGGGGTTGACATAATCGAACCCGAGGTTACCTACTACCATATCGGTGAACTTGTATTCAGCTTGGCCCTTGACACCCATCGCTGTAACCTCATCCGCATCTTCGTAGCTTAAAACACCGACTAATGCTAACTTGTCAGTGAGGCCGGCTTTATAACGGAACCCAAAAGCAGTTGTGTCGGAAGCATCTTCGGCGTCAGCTATGGTATAGTCCAAGGTGACAGCCATATTCTTGTCAAATGCATACCGGCCGCCAAGTTCGATATCTTTGGAATCGGTGTTATAACCCAGAGACAACTGGAATTGATCGTTGAACCCGTAAAAACCGGTTACCAGCATATTGTCTTCAGAAGGATCGATTTGCTTGGATATTTCCGCGGAGAAACCCTCGCTGGCGCCGATGCCGATGGTACTAGCCATTGTTACGTATCCAAAGGCAAAGGTCATTACGAGAGCCATGGTGAGTGCGACTAATTTTTTCATTTATTGTTTGCCTCCAAAAAAAATTTTTGTCCAGCCTGACGTCGATGTATTTCTCCCTTTATGCAGGTCTTCCTTTAGGTAATGTTATGCGAAACAGCATCATATTGGCATTTATGGATAGAATCCGCATAAACCTTATAGGGAGGGATTTTTGTGAAGCTGAAACAGAACCGGCTCGGAGCGAAACTGGCCGAGTTTTTGGAATTACCGTTAGATACCGTAGCCGACCTACCAAAAATGGTTGTGAGCGGGAACGGGCAATTGATAATTGAAAACCATCGGGGTATTATCGAATATGAGCGCTCGGTGATTCGGGTCGGCACCAAATTGGGAGAGATAAAGGTCACCGGATCCGAGTTGGCGTTAGTTTCGGCCTTTAAAGAAGAGTTGGTAATTGCCGGAAAGATTGGCCTGATAGAGATGGTAGACTGGAGGTAGCTGAATTTGTGGTTGACCCGAATACTCTCCTTTTTAACGGGATACGTTGAAATTATCATTAGAGGGAACCAATTGGAAAAACTAATCAATTTACTAACCGGATCCGGGTTCTACCTTTGGGACATAAAGAAGGCTGCACCGAATATAGTCACGGCCAAACTTCGCAGTCATGGTTTTTTAAAGATCAGGCCTTTGGTTAAAAAATCCGGGACGTTGGTTAAAATACGCCATAAAAGAGGCTGGCCTTTTCTTCGAAAGAAATTATCGCAAAGAAAGGTATTTTGGCTTAGCGCTTTTGCAGCGCTAGGTTTATTATTATATCTATCCACCTTGACTTTATTGATCAAGATAGACGGATTTAGCGGCGCGGAACGGGAAGAATTAATTAAAACCTTAAAAAGTTCGGGCCTTAAACCGGGTAGGCCCACAAAAGAATTGGTGCGGGAAAAACACCGGATTGAACGGGACGTGATAATCAAGACCCCGGAAGCGATTTGGTTAGGGATCAATTTCAAAGGGGTGGTTGCCGAAGTTAAGGCGGTCAGGCGCAAGGATCCATCCCTGCCAAATCAAGGTTGTGACCTAATCGCGGAGTGCGATGGATTAATTACTAAAGTGGTTGTGATCAGAGGCCAGCCGGTTGTAAAAGAAGGAGATACTGTTGCCAGAGGGGATCTATTGATTAGCGGTAGAATAGCACGTAGCGATCCGGAAACCGGGGCGGTGGTGGTTGAGAATATACCGGCCAGTGGGATGGTGGAGGCGAGAGTTTGGTATGACTTGGAAGTGATTCAACCCAAAAAGGTTTGGCGGGCAGCTTGTATAAATAAGCCAAAAACGGTATATTCAATTAGTTGGGGTGGACGAACCTGGCGAATTTGGGGAAATGTTAATAAATTGGAAGGAGAAAAGGTATGGGAACGCTACCGGAAACGGCTCTTTTCCGGAAGGAATCCAGATGGGGTTGTAGAACTAATTAAGGATGTTTGGCAGGGAGTCCGATGGCAAAAACAAACTTTACCAATGGCTCAGGTTAAGCAGGAAGCCCTACGGGAAGCTAAGGAGAAACAAAAATACCTGGTTGGTTTAGTTAAGGGGATTCCGAATCAA
Source organism: Bacillota bacterium (assembly GCA_023415835.1). GTDB lineage: Bacteria > Bacillota > UBA4882 > UBA8346 > UBA8346 > JAAYHS01. The sequence continues at coordinate 25,027 of JAEZJK010000026.1, read as the reverse complement.
ACTTGGATCGATGAGAAGGATTTTATTAAATTAATAATGACCTTCGAGGTTACTCAAGACATAGCTATGTTGGTGCCAACAGAAAGGAGAATTAATGATCGGTCAAGCTCAAGAGAGAAAAATTGAGATCGATCCGCGAATTGCTCCGCAACTCATCGGTAAACTGGAAGAGAATATTAGAAACATCGGAGATGGGCTTGGGATATCAATTTTTTCACGCGGTAATGAGTTGTTCCTCTCCGGAACAACCGAACAAATGGATCAAGCGGCGGCAATTCTCAATCTTTTGGAACAGCAGTATAAAAAAGGATACCATCCCTTAATTTCCGAAATAAATTATATGGTTAAAATGGCCATGGAAGGGCAGCTCCATAAGATAACCGGGTTTACCGACGAGGTAGTCGCGGTTACCGCCCGGGGGAAAAAGATCTTTCCCAGGACCATCGGACAGAAACAATATGTTGATTCGATTAAACGCAACGGACTGACTTTTGGGATCGGACCGGCGGGAACCGGCAAGACCTACTTGGCGGTGGCTTTGGCAGTCGCCGCTCTCCAAGCCAAAGAAGTTAACCGGATGATTTTAACCAGGCCGGCGGTGGAAGCCGGTGAAAAGCTCGGGTTTCTTCCGGGGGATCTTCAGGAAAAAGTCGATCCGTATTTGCGGCCGCTATATGATGCACTCTATGATTTGATGGGGGTAGATCTTTTTCAAAAAAATATGGAACGGGGTATAATCGAAATTGCGCCACTCGCTTATATGCGGGGGCGTACTCTCGATGATTCCTTTATTATCCTGGATGAGGCGCAAAATACTACTCCGGAACAGATGAAGATGTTCTTAACCCGGATGGGGTTCGGTTCTAAGGCAGTGGTGACCGGAGACATCACCCAAGTGGATCTGGCTAAAGGGATCACTTCCGGCTTGGCGGATGTCTCTCAAATATTTGATGGAATACCTGGAATAGCCTCAGTAACTTTAACTGATCGTGATGTAGTAAGGCATGAATTAGTCCAGAAAATAATCCAAGCCTATGAACGCTATCAGCAAACAGCTGTGGGAAAAGGGGATGTCCCTGATGGAAACCGATAATCAAAATTTAGGCAAACGAGTAAGGGCTATCAATAATAATGTTTGGGATTTTTCATCCAAGGTAATGGGGGTTTTTAGGATTCCTTCCTTTAGGGAAGGGCTCTTGGTTTTAATTTGCTTTCTTTTACTCATTACTTTACTTCAGATTAGGCTATTTCCAAGGACCCTTGACGTCAAAGTGGGACAAGCTAGTAAAATGGATATTTACGCGCCGCGGGCAGTGGTTAATCCCGAAGCGACTAAATTAGTCCAGCAAGAAGCGGTAGACCGGGCTTTGCAAATTGCTAAACTGGATTCGAAGTATTATAGGATTGATGAATCCATCAGCCAATTGGCAGGGTTTAACCTGAACCGCGCTTTTAACCTGCTCGATACGGCACACTCCCGTTACCTTGACAATATAGTTATCACCAAAGAAGATTTACCGGTAATCAAATATCAGAAATATTTTTACGAGCCGCCATCTTTTGCTCTGTTAAAGAAGATTGTTTTGTTGGACGAAGACGCTTATCAGGAATTAAAAGTTAAGTCGCAACAAATATTGGAAGAAATTGAACTAAAGCAGCGGATTAGCATTGAAAAGGTTAGCGAGATCCGTTTAATGCTTCCGGATCTTATTCTCGAAAAGAAAGTTTCAGAAAAGGTAGCGCCGGTGCTCAAAGATTTACTGGAGATTTCGGTCCAGCCTAATTTAATATTGGACTCCGCTAAGCTTGCCACATTGGAGCAGCAGGTCCGTGATAGAGTACCAGATGTGGTCCATCGTAAAAAAGAACTCCTGGTCGCCAAGAACCAGGTGGTTACCGAGAATGATTTTAAAATGCTTAAGGAATTGCACTTGATTGTGGATGAATCCAATCAAATCAAAGTTTTCTTAAGTTTGGCCTTTTTTACCTTGCTCTTAGTAGGCTTGGGATTGGTTTATATTTTTCAGTTTCATCCCAACTTGCTCCGGGAAGAAGGTTCGCTTTATTTATTGTTATTATTGTTATTGCTAATGGTAGGTTTAATAAAGGTATTATCATTGACGGATATCCCTTCGCTGCCATATTTGGCGCCGGTCAGTTTTGCGGCGATGCTAGCCGCGATTCTGGTCAAACGGGAAATTGCGCTCGCTTTAACCGCGATCATCAGTTTGCTAGGTGGAGTTATCGTTGAGTATAACCTCTCCTTTACCATCTTTTATTTTGTCAGTGGTATAATTGCCGTCTTAACCCTATTCAATTTTCAACGTCAACGGGATCTAGTCCGGAGCGGATGGATTTTGATAGTCGCCAATCTGGTTACAGTAGCAGCCTTAAACCTATTGTTCCGATCGTCGTTTAGTTTCGACTCGGTTATACTGGCAGCAACCAACGGTTTTTTATCATCGGTATTAGCAATCGGTTCGCTGCCGTTTTTGGAGCATATCTTCAAAATAACCACTCCGATTCGATTATTGGAATTGGCCAATCCGAGCAATCCTTTACTCCGAAGGTTACAAATTGAAGCTCCCGGGACTTATCATCACAGCATTATGGTGGGTAACTTGGCCGAAGCGGCCGCCGAGGGAATTGGGGCGGATACGCTCTGGGTTAGGGTGGGCTCATATTATCACGATATTGGAAAGATTAAACGGCCTTACTTTTTCGTGGAAAATCAGTTTTCTTTAGAAAACCCCCATGAAAAATTGAATCCAAGCTTGAGTACTTTAATTATTACCTACCATGTCAAAGAAGGCGTGGAAATCGCTAGAGAACATGGATTGCCTGATAAGTTAATCGACATCATCGAACAACATCATGGCACCGATTTAGTCCGTTATTTTTATAAACGGGCTACTGAAAATCTACAGGGAGAGAGAGAAATATTAATTGAAGAGGACTTTCGTTATGAAGGCCCAAAACCTCAATCCAAAGAGGCTGCCTTGGTGATGCTTGCCGATTCGGTAGAGGCCGCTGTCAAAGCGCTTAGTAAACCTTCACCCTCCAAGGTGGAAGGCTTGATCCAGAAGATTATCAGGGAACGTTTGGATGACGGACAATTTGACGAGTGTAATTTAACTCTGAAGGATTTAAATAGCATTAAAAATAGTTTTACAAAAATATTAGGCGGAATGTTCCACAGCAGGATCGAATATCCCGAAAATGTACTGAAAGAAATGGAAAGGAAAAAGACTGATGGCGGTTCTGATAAATAACGTCCAAAAGAAAATAGCGTTGGGTCCCGATGAGCTGACATTGTTGGAGAATATTCTCCAATACGGCCTTGAACTTCATCAACAACCCGATTCCGAGATGGGAATCATTCTGGTAGACAATGAATACATCCAAGATTTAAACCTAAAGTACCGAGGGATTGACCAACCAACTGATGTCCTCTCCTTCGCCATGAACGAAGGTGTAGCTGAAAGCCCCGCTTTTAAGATCGAAGGCGAGCCAATCCTGTTGGGTGATGTTTATCTATCGGTGGAAAGGGCGGTAGAGCAAGCCGAAAGTTTCGGGCATCCATTTTCTCGGGAATTATGTTACCTTGGAGCCCATGGATTATTGCATCTATTGGGATATGACCATCAAGATCCGGCAGAAACAGGGTTGATGAGGGCTGAGGAAGAAAAAATCTTGCAACAGTTTGAGTTAGGGAGGACTTCTTTTTGAAATCGCGCAGCTTAATCGATTCTTTTAATTATGCCTTTGACGGCGTGGTTTACGCTTTTAAAACCCAACGAAATATCAGGATTCATTTTTTAACCGCAGGTATTGTCCTATTGGTATCATTAGTATTAAAATTGACTAAAGTGGAAGTATTATTGCTCTTATCCACCATTGCTTTTGTGATTGTCACGGAAATGATCAATACCGCTATCGAAGTAGCAATCGATTTGATAACCAGGGAGCGCCATCCGCTGGCGGCTATAGCCAAAAACGTAGCGGCCGGGGCGGTTTTGGTCGCCTCTTTTTTAGCGGTTATCGTAGGATATCTGATTTTTTTCCCCAAGTTTGAAACGATGATTCCCAGGGTTATTACTTCATTGCAAAAAGCACCGGCTTATTTGAGCATGATTGCTATCTTTTTAACAGTGGTCCTGGTTATTGCCGGAAAGGCCCTAACTCAAACCGGCAAACCGATGCAGGGAGGAATGCCAAGCGGCCATACAGCAATGGGCGCCACTGCGGCCACAACAATTGCTTTTATTTCCCGGAATGGCCTGATTGCCCTGTTGGCGCTTTTTCTAGTACTGTTATTAGCGGAGAGCCGGTTGGAAACTGAAATTCATTCACCCTTGGAAGTACTGGCCGGTGGCTTATTGGGATTTTCAGTTACGATTTTACTTTTTCAAATTATGGTTTAAGGGGTGAATGCTTTGAAGGCCGAAGCCGAATTGATTCAAGCCGCCCTTCAGGTGCGGGAACAAGCATATGCGCCCTACTCGCAATACAAAGTAGGCGCCGCCTTATTGGGCAAATCGGGCCGGATTTACACCGGCTGTAATGTGGAAAATGCTTCATATGGCGCTACAATTTGCGCCGAAAGGACCGCCGTTGTAAAAGCCATTTCCGAAGGGGAACTGGAGTTTGAAGCTTTAGCGGTGGCGGCCGGCGGGGACGAGCCCGGTTCGCCGTGCGGGATTTGCCGCCAGTTTTTAGCGGAATTTGGGATAGGGCTACGTTTAATTTTGATCAACCTAAAAGGTGATCGGATCGATTCTACTTTAGAACAGTATTTGCCTCAGGCTTTTACTCCGGACAGATTATCCAAAGGTTAACGGGAGGATGCATGGAAGCAGGTATTAATCGAATAACAGTTGAAATTGTGACCCAGATTGATGATGAACTCCGCGAAATTATGTTGAGCATTGACGAGGAGGCATTTGGCCAAGGAAGCTTGAATGAGTGGTCCCTGCCTCCATTTTTGCATTATGGGCGAGTTTATTTGGCAAGGTTAAATGGTAGGCCGGTCGGCCTAGCCGAGTTAATGCGCGATTGGAGAGACCCTGAATTGGCCTACTTATACGGTTATGCGGTTGCCAGGGAATACCAGAAACAAGGAATTGGCACAGTAATGCTCCGTATGATTTTAGAAGGGCTTCCCCGAGCCGGTTTTAAAAGGTTGCAGTTAACCGTACATCCTGAAAACCATACCGCTATTCATATTTATCAAGATAAATTCGGAATGAAACCGGTGAATTTCGCCGCCGGGTATTACGGCCCCGGTGAGGATCGTTGGCTTTTGGAATGGAGAAGCGAATGAAAGACTTTAAATCAGGTTTCGTAGCGCTCGTCGGGCGCCCAAATGTAGGGAAATCCACCTTATTAAATAAAATCATCGGCCAAAAGATTACGATAACTTCGGATAAACCTCAAACTACACGTAACCAATTACGAGGAATCTTAACCGGCCCCAATTACCAAATCATTTGGGTTGATACCCCCGGGTTGCACCGGCCGTTGCACCAGTTGGGCGAAAAAATGGTGAAAACCGCCCAAACGGCTCTCGCCAACGTGGATTTGGCCTTATGGGTCCTTGACGCTAGCACCGGGCTTCAACCGGCGGATCGAAAAGTTGCCCAGTTATTAAGCGTTACCCAGCAACCGCTTTTTATCGTTTGGAATAAAGTGGATTTGATTGCGGCGGATCAAGAACTTCAGGTTGATCTGGAAGGTATTTGCGCCCAAAAAGTTTTTCGGGTTTCCGCCCAGTCCGGATTGGGTATCCCGGAGTTGATAGCATCCTCGGTTGCCCAATTGCCGCCCGGTCCGGCCTACTATCCGGCGGAGATGATTACCGATCACCCGGAGCGATTTATCATCGCCGAATATATCCGGGAACAAGTATTAAATCATACCGCAGAAGAAGTCCCGCATTCGGTAGCGGTTCAGATCGATGATTTCAAGAAACGCCCAAACGGGCAGGTATACATCGAAGCCACAATTTATGTGGAACGGGATTCCCAAAAAGGGATTATCATCGGGGCTAAGGGCAGCAGGTTAAAAGCGATTGGCGCCGGAGCCCGGGTTGAAATTGAACAATTGATTGATTCTCCGGTATACCTCAATCTATGGGTCAAGGTGAGGAAGGACTGGCGTAATAGCGAGAAAATTCTTCAGGAGTTTGGTTACGGGGGAGAAGCTAATGACTAAAAGTCCCTGTTTTTTAGGGGGATTAATGGTAATCTTGCTCGTTGCCGGTTCCATCGGTTATACCGCAGTGGAGGAAGAAGGGCTGGTTAGGGTAGGGCTGGTTGTTAATCTGGAAGAGATTAGATTGGCTGCGGGCGATGAAGGGATATTACTGGATTTGGGCGATCCTGCACGGCAGGCGCTTCCCTGGCCGGGAGATCAAGTGTTAATTACTGCAGTGGCGGAGACACTCTATATCAATGAGATTCCGGTGGGCAAAGGACCCCTGTTGGTAATACCGGTTAAATCATTTCTTACATGGAACGAAAAAGGCTACCGGGGCGAGCTGCTCATCATCAACAAAAACGGAAGGTTGAACCTGATTAACCGTTTACCCCTAGAGGAGTACCTAAGGGGAGTAGTGCCTAAAGAAATTCCGGCCGGATGGCCGATGGCCGCTTTAAAGGCCCAGGCGATTGCGGCTAGGACTTATAGCTTAGCCAATCTTGACCGGCACCGGGACGACGGTTTTCAGTTATGCACCACCACTCATTGCCAGGTTTACCAGGGGATAACCGGAGAACACCCCAATACAGACCGGGCGGTTTTAGAAACTAACCGGGTGGTGATTACTTATAACGATAAATTAATCTCAGCTGTTTACCACGATTCATCGGGAGGCTATACTAAAGACGCTTCCGAGGTTTGGAGCGCTTCGGTCCCTTATTTGAAACCAGCGCCGGGGTGGGACTTGGCATCTCCATACAGCCAATGGGATCGGAGTTTTAGCTGGGAGGAGTTACAGGCTCATCTTTTAAAGGCCTATCCTGAAATTGGAGAGTTAAAACAGCTCATGCCGGCCGCTTTCGCCAGCGACGGCCGGATTATCAAACTTACCTTAATGGGCGTTAACGGTGAGGCCGTTGTAAGTGGCGAACAATTTCGGCATGCAACCGGGATTCCCAGTTCCAATATGAAGCTTGGGATCACCTACGGGCCAGAGCCCACAATTACATTATGGTGGCCAGGCGGACAGGATCATCCCGAGGGTATCACCACTAAACCGGAAATTGTTGGCGTAACCGCTGGGACGACTGGATCGGCATACGATTTCCAACTGCAGGATAAAATACCGCTCCGCTTAGAAATCCGCGGGGCAGGGCGAGGGCATGGAGTCGGGTTAAGCCAATGGGGCGCCAAGGGTATGGCGGAGGCAGGTTATAATGAACGACAGATCTTGGAACACTTTTATCCGGGAGTTACCTTAACCGAAATGGTATCCGATGGGGAAAATGTAGGTGAAACAGTTACTAATGTTAGTGAATGACTTTGATTATCAATTACCTCCCGAACTGATTGCCCAACATCCGGTAGAACCTAGGGATCATTCCCGGTTACTGGCGCTGGACCGGTCGAAAAACACCCTTACAGATCGGATCTTTTATGAACTCCCCCAGTTGCTGTCCCCCGGGGATTTATTGGTTTTTAACGACACCAAGGTGATACCGGCCCGGTTATTTGCCCAAAAAGACGGCGGTTCGTCCCGGATTGAAGTTTTTCTTTTAAAACAGCTTTCCGGATCGAGTTGGGAATGTTTAGTCCGTCCGGGGAAACGGGTTAAACCCGGGGTAAAGTTACTTTTTGAACAGGGCGTTGCCGGAACGGTTTTAGAGACAACGCCGGCCGGGGGGAGAATAGTAGAATTTCCGCAAGGCTTCGATTTTAGGGGATGGTTAGGCCGGGTGGGCCATACTCCTTTACCACCTTATATCACCGAGTCCCTAGCTGACCCCGGACGCTATCAGACGGTCTACGCCCAGGCGGAAGGATCGGTTGCGGCCCCAACCGCCGGGCTTCATTTCACGGAAGGATTGCTGAAGGAACTCAGACGGCGGCAAATTGAATCTGGGTTTTTAACATTACACGTTGGATTAGGCACTTTCCGGCCTGTCCAAACGGAACGGGTTGAAGAACATTTAATGCACTCCGAGTTTTTTACGCTTTCCTCCGGATTGGCGGGGCGGATTAAAGAGACTAAAAAAGCTGGTAAAAGGGTTATTGCAGTCGGGACAACCGCAGTCCGGGTCCTTGAATCCCAAGCGGATGAAGAAGGCCGCTTAAAGGCCGGGTCCGGGGAGACTGCCATTTTTATTTATCCCGGTTACAAATTTAAGGTGGTTGACGGGTTAATCACCAATTTCCATTTGCCTCGTTCCACCTTGTTAATGCTAGTATCGGCTTTTGCGGGCCGTGAATTTGTTTTGGAAAGTTATGCCTATGCGGTGAGAAAAAACTACCGTTTTTTTAGTTTTGGGGATGCGATGATTATTCTTTGAGAGGAGATAGTAGCCAGGAGCAGGAATCAGTAAATGTTAGCAATGCTTCGACACCTAAATTCTTCCGGGTTTATATTAGTTATAATTTTGGCTAGTCGCCAAAAGCCATTACTTAACAATGCTGGCTTCTGACTCCTGTCTCCTGGCTTCAAAAAATGGATTTCAATTTCGAAGTTATCAAACAATCAACCGAAAATCAGGGGCGTTTAGGACGGTTGACCACTTTTCACAGTCAAATCGAGACCCCTATCTTTATGCCGGTCGGGACCCAGGGAACTGTTAAGGCGATGACTGTTGACGATCTGAAACAGATCGGCTTTAAACTGATTTTGGGAAATACATATCATCTTTATTTAAGGCCGGGTGTTGATATCGTTCAAACTGCTGGGGGATTGCATGCTTTTTGTAATTGGCCGGAGTCGATGCTCACCGATAGCGGTGGGTTTCAAGTTTTTAGCCTGGCAAAATTGAACCAGGTTACTGAGGAAGGGGTCAAGTTTCGCTCCCATCTAGATGGCTCGGCGCATTTGTTTACACCGGAGAAAGTGATGGAGATTGAAATGGGCCTCGGAGCGGATATTGCCATGGTTTTCGATGTCTGCCTACCGTACCCTTCCGAATATCAGGCCGCCAAGGAAGCGATGGAAAGGACTAACCGTTGGGCCGAACGCTGTTTAAAGGCGCATTCCCGATCCGATCAGGCCTTGTTCGGTATCGTTCAAGGAGTCACTTATCGGGATTTGCGGGAAGAAAGCGCCCATGTTTTGCGGAGTTTGGGATTTCCAGGCTATGCAATCGGCGGTTTAAGCGTCGGCGAGCCCAAACAATTAATGTATGAAGTACTTGATTATACGGTTCCGCTTTTACCCGAAACTAAGCCCAGGTACCTGATGGGGGTTGGTTCTCCCGATGCCCTCTGGGAAGGGGTGGAGCGTGGAATCGATATGTTTGACTGTGTATTTCCGACGCGGATCGCCCGGAACGGTACAGCGCTGACTTCGACCGGGCGGGTCATTATCCGGGACGCTAAATACGCTCGGGACTTTACACCTTTAGATCCCAACTGCACTTGTAAAACATGTACCTCATATACCAGGGCTTATCTCCGCCACCTTTTTAAAGCGGGTGAAATTTTAGGCCCTCATTTGGTAACTTATCATAATTTGTTTTTCTTAGATCATGTTATGGAAGAGATCAGGACGGGAATAAGGCTCGGCGATTTTCAGGAACGAAAACGGGAATTCTTCCGTTTATATGGACAAGAAAGGATGAAGTAAATTTCTTAACCAAGGTTTGAATTCTTAGCCGAATGCAAATGGTATAAAATCGGTATTTACTGCATCATATTATAGCTGAAAAAAGTTGAATTAAATTTATAAATTTTTGCATCATGGCTGGCTTTAGGGACATGATGCATATAAGAACTTTAATTCAACTTATATAGATAAAGGGAAATAATTGTTTATGTCGAATAACTTAAAAGCGAAAAGGGGGTGGGACAATGAACTTTTGGATGTTGGCAGCGAATCAACCTGCCGCTCAGGCTCAAGGTAGCGCTTGGAGCTCACTAATAATGATGGGATTGATCTTTGTTGTTTTCTGGTTTTTAATGATCATGCCGCAACGAAAACAACAAAAACAACGCAATATGATGCTTAGTAATTTGAAAAAAGGCGATAAAGTGGTGACTATCGGTGGAATCCATGGCGAGATTACCGAATTTGACGAGGATGACGTCAAATTAAGGGTCGCCGATAAAGTGGAGCTGAAATTCACCAAGAGCGCCATCGCGAGAGTAAAAAGCTAAAAGAGAGTCCAGGCTCTCTTTTTTTGTAATAGCCGTCCAAGTCAACCTCCATTTGACCCAGGCAAATTAATGAAAATAGGCTGACTTGGATCGGCAAGCGTCGATAGCATTGTACAGATAGTCGTCCACGTCAGCTACCGCTTGATCCACATGAAATTACGAAAATGGGGCTGATGTGGATCGACAAGCATCGGTAGCATTTTCTAAGGTTAATTGTTCCTCGGAAGGGTCGATCTACTATCTCCAGACGGTTTACTATAATTGACAACCGTTACGGAAACCGTTATAATAAAATAGTTGTTTAGGTGGACTTCCGCCCCATAGCTGCTATGGGTCAGGCGGACTTTTTTCATAATTAAATGTGATCAGGGGGGTTGTAAATGTTCGAGATAATTACGGTTGTAATCGTCTTGGTTATTATTGCGTTATTTGCAGTTGGCGCTTACAAAGCGGAAAAGGTCATTGATGCTAAAGCCAAAGCCGCCCGGGAAGCCCAATCGAAAATTCCCGCTAAAACCTCAAAAACGCCGAAAGCGCCTAAGAAAAAATAATAGGGAGAGTTTCTTTTGAAACTTACTAAAACCCCGGTTTGGCGGGTAGGTATTTTATTATTATTAATAATCTGTTTTACCATAGCTGATTTTGGGACTATAAACAATATCTTTGATATCTACTTGCCATCCGATTTATATTGGGTTCAACCCGAAAACGGCATAGATGGTGTAGTCCCATTGGATGATAGCCTGATTGGATGTTATGTTAAAGCAAATTTAGCTCCCGCCCCATATTATAATTTTTTTGGAATTCGGACGGTGCCCCCGGTTTGGGAAAAAACATTGCCGGAATACGTTTCATTTCAGGTTAACTTTTTCTGCCCAATAATGGTGCTTGTTATTTTTTTATTTTTTTATCAAAGTTCTCGAAACGGGGCTGGGTTAGACCATCACTTATCGACATAGGCAGCAAATAATTTTAACGCGTAATTTTATAAATAAACTATTATAAGGAGGAAATGGACTTGAGGCATGATTTACGCTGGAAAAGCGCGATTATATTTTTGATTGTACTCATTTTTGGCTCGTTAATCGGTCCTCTAGGAGAGAAAATATTCAAGTCCGATCCGATTCGGCTCGGATTGGATTTAAAAGGCGGAATTGAACTGCTCTTAACTCCGGACTATCGTTTAGGTTCGGCGGTGCTTTCCAAAACCGGAGATGAGCTTACCGTTAAAATGAAGCAAGCCCAAATAAGCCTTCCGGAGGTATCTCCCTTAGGGGTGCTTGACGGGGATCGTTATGATGGGTTGCAATTTACTTTTGCTAATGCCGCAGATTTACAAAGGGCGGTTAATGTTGGGATTTTTAGGGAAAGATTTAAATTAGAAGCCTTTGGCGAAGTTAGGAACTTAATATTTGAACCCAAAGCTGAAAACAATGTTATGAAACTCAAAATAACTCAGGATGCGGCAGATTTTCCTCAAGATTCACTCGAACGCTCGTTGGAAATTATTGATCGGCGGATTAGTGAGGCATCGTCTGGTATGGCTGAAGCGGATGTCCGTTTAGATGGAAAGGGCAGATTAAATGTTCAATTGCCCGGTATTCAATCATTAGCGGAAGCAAAGGGTCTAATTACAGCTACCGGAAGATTGACTTTCCGGATTAACAACCGAATTATGCTTGATGGGACTGATTTACGGGATGTAAGGGTCAGCTTTAACGAAAACAACCGTGGCTGGGTGATTGCCTTTGAATTTAAAGGCAATGGCTCCAAACAGCTTGAGAAGATTACTACAGAAAATGTAGGGAAAAAAATGGCGGTGTATTTGGACGAGAGTATGTTAATGGAACCGGTAATCCAAGATCCGATTCCCGGCGGTTCGGGAATTATTACTTTGGGTAACGCTTCCAAGGAGGAAGTGCAGCAATACGCTTTGCTAATGAAATCGGGCGCACTTCCGATCTCGCTTCGGGTCGTCCAATCTACTCAGGTTGCCCCAACTCTCGGTAAAGAGGTTGTAAAACAGTGTTTGGTAGCAGGAGCTATTGCCGTCTTTATGGTAGTGGCTTTCATGATGGTTTTTTATGGAATTCCAGGCTTAATGGCTGATTTTGCTTTGATTATCTATGGTATTTTGACTTTAGGCGTGATGGCTTTATTCCGCGGCGTGCTAACTTTACCAGGAATCGCCGGTTTGATTCTTTCATTGGGGATGGCGGTAGACGCCAATATAATCATCTATGAAAGGATTAAAGACGAGTTAAGAAATGGAAAACGGGTCAGAGCTGCTGTCTTAGCAGGTTTTGATCGGGCTTATATTACAATCCTTGATTCAAACTTGACTACCCTGATCGCGGCTGGGGTGCTCTTCTTCATGGGAAGCGGAGCGATTCAAGGATTTGCAGTCACACTATCTATCGGTGTCCTAATTAGTATGTTTACTGCTATTTTTGTTACCAAAGTCTTTATTGAATGGCGGATTGACCATGACCCCGATCGTTATGCCAAATATTTCGGGATCAAGGAGGTTATTCAAGAATGAATTTACTGAAATACCGTTGGGTATATATCGGCATTTTTATAGTGACTATGGTCTTAAGCATTGCTTTCATTTTCGTTAATCCTTATAACGGTTGGGGTACCAAACCCGGATCAGCGCTCAATCTAGGGATCGATTTCACCGGGGGGACCAAAATCTACTTTCCGGTAGAAAAAGCTGTCAGCTCGGATGAGGTTGTCAAGGTATTGGAAAAGATTGATTTGCCTGATTTCAAGTATAACCCGCCCCAGCCCAATCAATATGTTGATAGTACGGGTAATATGAGATACCAAGTTATAGTTTATACCAGATTTCTTAACGATGCGGAACAAAATATCGTAGTTAATGCGCTGGAAGCCCAGTTTGGCAAAGCCGGACAAGGGCTGGACATTACCAGGGTCGATCCGCTAATCGGGAAAGAGGTCTTAACAAATTCGATTAATGCGGTATTGATTGCCTCATTGTTAATGTTAATCTATATTTCGTTCCGATTTGAGTTGGTATCCGGAATCGCGGCAATTTTTGCTTTGCTGCATGACACTATTCTGGTAGTGGGGATTTTCGGGCTTTTCGGCAGAGAGGTTAACAGTTCGATGATCGCGGCTCTCCTTACGATTATCGGATACTCAATCAATGACACAATCGTCGTTTTCGACCGAATTCGGGAGAATTTAAGGAATAAGCACCGGGACACTTCATTCGTGGAATTGGCCAATGACAGTATTTTGGAGACTTTCCGCCGTTCCTTGAATACCGGTTTAACCACTATCTTGACTATTTGTATGCTCTTCTTAATGGTTCCGAATATTCGGGAATTATGTTTTGCTTTATTAGTCGGGCTTACCGCCGGGACTTATTCCTCAATTTTTGTGGCCAGCCCCATCTGGGCAGTTTTTAAAGACTGGCAGGAAAAGAAGAGATATACGCAAAAAACGGCTAATGCCACCCGTTAAGATCAAAAAGGACTGCGCCAAGCAGTCCTTTTTACTTCTTAGATTTCGGTATAAATTATTTATTTGGTTTAAGTATATAAGCCTAAATATAAATTGTGAAATGTCAAGTTTGAAACAACTGCAAAGGCAATTTCACCCTTCACCCTTCACCCTTCGAACTTCATGACTCTACCTATTTCTGATTTTGATTATCACGTGCCCGCTTCAGCCATTCCTCCGCTTCTTCCTTGCTGACATCGGCAAGCAAGGGATCTTCAGTTATCCTTTCTACGGCAGTTTGGAGATGGGCAATGGCAGCGTCGGTTTCACCCAGTTCAAGTTCGGCGCGGCCGAGCCAATAGATGGACTCCACCGGCCATTTCAAATGTTCGATCACCCATTGATAATCATTTTTTGCTTGTTGGTACTCACCCATTGCAAAAAGAATTTTAGCTTGGATTAAAACCGGTTCCGTAGCGGACAGGTTAATAGTCCGTGCTTTCTTTGCATAGTCCAAGGCTTCGGGAAAGCGGTTAAGTTGTAGATGGATCAGTGCTAAATTGATAGTTACTTTCATCGAGCGGGGGTCTTTTTTAAGTAACCCTTCTAAAATTGGTAACGCTTTTTCGTGACAGCCGTTGGCGCGATAAGCTTCAGCCAGCCAGATCAGATTTTGGCTTTTTTTGCGTTGCGAAGCGTATTCAACAGCCATTTCAAGTAATGTTATGGCCTCAGGCCATTTTTGGCGGCGAGCGTAATTTAAACCAAGTGACAAATAAGGGTACGCTACTAAAGGCTGAAATGAAACCGCTTTCTCTAACAAGTGTTCGGCTGAAACGGGATTGGAAATGAATATTGCGGCGTAATGCCAGAAAACACCGGGCGCGGTAAGATATACCAGGGCTACCCAGGCAAGAAAACCCGTCCCGAAATAAATCCAACCGGGCCGGATAAATACGGCAACAATCACCCATAGCAGTAATATTAAAGATAGATTAGACTCCCAAAGTTTCCTTAATTTCATCATTAATTACCTCCTGTTAAAATTCATTATAACAAACCGGCGCTCGGTGGAACAACTGAAAGAATATAAAAATAACGTTATGAAGGAGGTGAAAATAGGGGTTTAGCCGAATCATACCAATAATTGTTTGCGATGGTTTTGAGGTGAGACAATGATCGGAAAAGGGATTATTGAGCGGTTTTATGAAGCGGCCAGCATCCAAAGGTGGAATGACCATGTCCGTCCGGTAGAACTTACCGAACTGGACAAACAGGCTCACAAGATGTTAATCGCTTTTGTGCTCGCTAAGTATGAAATCAGTGAACGGAACGCCAGCATTAATTGGATTAATTTAATTGAAGGCGGGCTTTTTGAGTTTTTACATCGCCTAATCCTTACCGATATCAAACCGCCGGTCTTTCACCAGATGATGGCGCACAAAGGGAAAGAACTCAATGAGTGGGTCTTGGAACAGTTATGGCCGGATATCAGCGTTATTAAAGGCGATTTTGCCCATCGGTTCCGGGAATATTTATTGGGAGATCAGGACTGCTATAAAATTGAGAAGAAAATTTTACGGGCTGCCCATTATCTGGCGACAAATTGGGAGTTTAAGATCATTTACACTGTGAACCCTTTTATTTATGGGATCGAACGGACTAAAGAAGAGATTGAAAACGAGATTGAAGATTATTTCGACTTGATCGGCGTCCAAAAAATATCACTCGGGAAAAAAACCTTCGGTTTTATTGATCTCTGCGGCCAGCTCCGGTTTCAACAGCGATGGGCCCAATCGCCCCGCCTTCCCAAAACTTCAGTCTTAGGGCATATGTTAATCGTCGCTATGCTCTCCTACTTATGTTCCTTGGAAATCAACGCTTGCGGCCAAAGAGTTTACAATAATTACTTTGGCGCCCTCTTTCACGATCTGCCCGAAGTTCTAACCAGGGACATTGTCTCCCCGGTAAAAAGTTCAATCAAAGGCTTACAAGATTTGATCAAAGAGTATGAAGGGATTCAAGTGGAAGAGCGGATTTTGCCGTTATTACCGCCGATGTGGCATAATGAGATCCGCTATTTTGTGGAAGATGAATTTGAAAATAAGGTTGTGAAAGAAGGTAAAATCATTAAAGGATTATCCAACGAGGAGATTGCCGAAGAGTATAATCAAGACCTTTTTAGTCCCTTGGATGGTAAAATTATCAAAGCTTGTGATCATTTAGCGGCTTTTATTGAGGCATCCTTATCGATTAAATATGGGGTCAAGTCGCCTCATCTTGAGGAAGGGAAAAGAAGGCTCCAAGAGATGTACCAGGGGAAAATGATTGCCGGAATTAACTTTGGAGAGATTTTTGATGATTTTAAAGTTTAAGTTCAGAACTTAATATTCAAATCAATAATTTTCATAGTTGAAATATTCAAAATTCAAATAAATTGGAGGATATAATGGATGGCTAATGAAGAGTCAAAAGCAAACTCCCGCACCCCAGGTTTAAAAAAATCGTACTTAATTGATATGGATGGGGTTTTGGTCCATGGTGAACGGGCAATTCCTGGCGCTAATGTATTTATCAACCGTCTCAACGAGGGAGGCCACAAATATTTAATTTTAACCAATAATTCCCGCTATACCCCGGATGACCTCCAACACCGTTTTAATGCCTCGGGGATCCCGGTTGACGCTAAACATCTATATAGTAGCGCAATGGCTACCGCCAGTTTTGTTCAATCTCAAAAGCCCGGGGGTTCAGCTTTTGTCCTGGGAGGGACCGGCCTTTACCAAGCTTTAAATGAGGTAGGTTATTCACTGACTGATTATAATCCGGACTATGTTATTTTGGGAGAGACTGAATCTTACTCATACGATCGGATTATCAGGGCTTCACAGTTGATTATGGCTGGAGTCCCTTTTATAGCTACCAATCCCGACCCTTCCGGGCCTGCGGAGTCAGGGATCATCCCCGGTTGTGGCGCAGTAGCCGCTATCTTAGAGAAGGCGACCGGTTATTTAGCTTACTATGTGGGAAAGCCGAACCCGTTGATTATGCGGTTAGCCCTTAGGTTCCTGGATGAACATTCAGAGAATGCGGTAATGGTAGGCGATCGTATGGACACTGACATTAAAGTCGGTTTAGAGTCAGGCATGGAAACTATTTTAGTGCTAACCGGCGTTACCAAAAAAGAGATGATCGGGAAGTTCCCTTACCGGCCAGGACGGGTAGCTGGCTCGATAGCGGAGCTGATTCCTTAAAAAAATTATTGAATTTAGCGAATTAGCACTAAACTTATTCGCTAAAAGATACGATAAATGAAATGAAACTTAACCCGTACAAGAGGAATATGCATCGGAATTTTATTTTGGCTAAACCCGGCTAGGCATGCCGGGTATTTTTTTGGAAAAAATATTTTGGTAAACTAATACGAGCGAGTTTCATAATTACAAAAATTTATCTTCGCATGCAATATATAGTGTAGGTTTTATTTTAGTCTATCAATATATTGTATGCGAAGCCTGAAAAAAAGAATTATGAAACCGCCTAAATACAAGTAAAGGAGTAGTAAGATGGGAAAATCGATTAAAAATATTAACCGGGATACTTTTAAACCTTACGGATTTGTTATTGAACAAAATTCGGAAGATCCGAAAGGTTTTCAAATAATCTTAACTGAGGCTGGAAAAGTTGGATGGCGGATTGCAGTTTCAAAGTTAACCAAAGATGTGGTCTTGGGAATGGGTAAGCATCCTGATTCAATGGAGAGTTTTGAACCGGTTTCGGGTGTTACCGTTCTTTTGGTTGCGCTACCGGAAACCCCGGAAAACTTTGAAGTGTTTTTATTGGATCGGCCGGTCTGTTTATTCAAAAATATTTGGCATGCGACTTTAACCCTTTCTGAATACGCTTTGGTTAAAATCACGGAAAACTTGGAGGTTAATTCCGAACACTATCAGTTTGAAACAGAATACCGAGTATCGCTCTCCTAAAAAGGGAGAGCGATCCGAAAAATTAGGGAAGCTCTAACATACTAACCTGCCTTTGGACTGATTCTTCACGTCCGATCGAGCTCCGCTACATTAAAGGCTAAACCAAAACTTTTGGCTTTTTCGATATAAGCGATAGTTTCCCTAAACGGGGGAACGCCTTGATATTTAAGGACTGTTTCCGGGCCAGCGTTGTATGCGGCAAAGGCTAGCTCCAAATCCCCGAAACGTTTCAACTGAGTTTCAAGGTAAGCGGAACCAATCCGGATATTCTTTCGAATATTCTTCCAGTCTTCAAGTTTGTCGGGAGACAATTGCATCAGCCCACGGCAGCCTGCCGGGCTGATTGCGTCAATTCGGAATTCACTTTCAACCGCAATCACCACCGCTACCAATATCGGGTCAAAGGTGTCCATGATTGCTTCATAGATCTCCGAATTATTACATCCGTACATTTGCATGATTGAAAGCACTTTTTCCGAGATTAACTGCCGCTCGCGTTCGGTTTTTACGGATTGATAATAATTGTTAACCAGGCATGGAATTAAAACCATCAGTAAGAATAAGGATAATAATAATAAGAAATATTTCGAAGTTTCTTTAAGTGCCTCGAAAAATTTAGTTTTTAACAAACCCAGTACCTACCTTCTAGTGAATTGTAAAATGCGAAGTATGAAGTTAGTAACTACTATGGGAGATAACTTCACAGGGAAACCACCATCTTTCGCATTAAATTGTTTCAAGGACAGCAAGATCAACTAATTCCCTGGTGTCAGGGAAACACAGGCAAAGCGATCAGGATGGTGTAAAACGAAGCCCTTGTCTACCCGGATCTCGTCCTATCCCAGAATAGAGGACGTTTTACTTTGTTAACTGGATAGGCTTTTTTTCCTTAACAAACGCGTTTTTGAGTATATCTGAAAGTAAACTCAGTTGTCAATGGCCTTTTAGCCTTATATCAAAGCTGGTTATTTATTAATGCAGCTAAAATGGGCTTGAATATTTAGCAACGATTTTGTTAAAGTTAGGTTACACAAGGATACTTGTTACAATAGATAATATTGACTAAAGTTATAAAATTGATACACTTTAGAGGCAAGAGGCAATTTGAATTTATCAGGAGGGACATATGAATTTTTGGCACTCTATAATTCTCGGGATTGTTCAAGGGTTGACGGAATTCTTGCCGATTAGCAGCTCCGGCCATTTGGTTATAGTTCAATCCCTGCTCAATGTCTCCACCGGTATGGTAATCACTTTTGATATTGTGATCCATTTGGGTACGTTATTGGCAGTGGTAGCGTATTTTCGGGATGACTTGCTAAAATTAATCAGGGGCCTGATTGCCGGGGAAAAGCAATCGCTCCAGCTAACTTTATATCTGATGATCGGGACCGTTCCGGCAGTATTGTTCGGAGTAGGTGCCAAAAGTTACTTGGAGAAACTCTTTGGGAGCGCTTCCGCAACAGCATGGCAACTTGTGATTAACGGAGTAATCTTATTAGTCGCCGATTATTTAACTGGAGAACGAAAAATCGACCAATTGAAAGCCCGGGATGCCTGGTGGATCGGAATCGGGCAAGCAATCGCAATTATTCCCGGGATCTCCCGTTCCGGGGCTACGATCGCAACCGGGTTATGGCGTAAATTATCGCGGCAAGCAGCGGCGCGATTTTCATTTCTACTATCAATCCCGGTGATTTTTGGCGCCGGGTTAATGGATTTGCCTAACTTATTAAAAGGAGGATATCAACAGATTGGGATGATCAGCTTTTGGGCCGGTTTTATCAGTTCGGCGGTAACCGGATATTTGGTAATTAAATTATTCTTGAACTATTTACAACAGGGAACTTTGAAGTTCTTTGGCTACTACTGCCTTGTCTTAGGGGGAATAGCCCTCATTTGGTTTTGGTAATTAAAAGCGAAAGGCAAGGGGCAAGAGATAAGAGTGTGATTAGCCTTGGCGTCTCCTCAACATTTCGATTGCCGTAGTGGCTTGGGTGGGGATGCTATCTCAAAATGATACCAAAAGCAGGGCTATGTTATTTCAGAAAAAAGCAGGAACGTAACGAAAAATAACGAATTCTTAATCTAAAATAGCCGGGGGAACATTCCACCGGCATTTAACTTAGGAGCGTTAGGCAATGTCTGGTAAGATATGGAAATTTATTGATACTCCCCTGGAGTTGGCCAACGATTTAGCAATGAAGTTGGGAGTATCCCCTCTTTTAGGCCAATTGCTTGTTAATCGCGGAATTATTGATACCGAAAAGGCGCATGCTTTTCTTTCGCCCGATCTCAATCAACTAAACGATCCGTTTCTCTTCACTTACATGGGACAGGCAGTTGACCGGCTGGAACAAGCCGTCAAAAACCAGGAACAAGTATTGATATACGGCGACTATGATGTAGATGGAATCACGTCAGTTGCTTTGATGATTAAAGTATTGGGCAAGCTTCTTCCAGGAAAAATCCTTTATTATATTCCGAAACGATTGGAAGAAGGATACGGTTTGCATCTCAGTTCCCTGGAAAAGGCATTTGCGCGGGGGGTTCAATTGGTAATCACCGTTGATTGCGGGATTACCGCTGTTGAAGAGAGCGCTTATTTAAAATCCAGAGGTATCGACCTGATTGTTACCGATCACCATGAACCCCAAGCGGATCTTCCTGAAGCTTGCGCCGTCATTGATCCGAAAATTCCCGGCTCTGGTTATCCGTTTACCCAATTGGCCGGTGTTGGAGTGGCCTTTAAGCTATTACAAGGATTAGCCTGCCGATTCTCTGAATTACAGGAACAGCTCTTTAACAATCTGGATCTGGTAGCTTTCGGGACAGTGGCTGATATTGTCCCGCTTTTGGAAGAAAACCGGATTATCGTAAAATATGGGCTTGAACGGTTTAAAAAATCGGAGAATGTTGGAATGCAAGCTTTGATCCAAACAGCTGGTTTGGGGGAACGTGAGATTAATGCGGGGCATATTGGTTATCTTTTAGCGCCCCGGATCAATGCCGCCGGCCGGATGGGGAACCCTAGCATCGGGGTGAAGCTCTTTCTGACTAACGATCCCATCCAGGCATTGGATTTTGCTAAAGAATTGGAGAAGGAAAACCAGAAACGGCAAATGACAGAAAATGAAGTGCTACAAGAGGCTCAAAGTCAAATCGAAGCGGAACCGGAGCTTATGCAGGAACATGCCCTGGTCTTGGCTGGCGAGGGTTGGCATTTGGGTGTGATTGGGATTGTGGCTTCGAAACTGGTTGAGTCCTATCACAAACCGGTGATCCTGATCGGATTTGATGGAGACGAAGGAAGGGGTTCCGGGCGGAGCATTGCTGGGTTTAATCTTTTTAACGCCATTGAAGCCTGCGGCCAATTCTTAGTAAGATTTGGCGGCCATGAGTTTGCAGCTGGCTTGACAGTAACCAGGGAACAGTTCCGTGAGTTTAAAAAGGCGTTTTTAAGTGAGGCCAAGGCGGGATTGAATAAAAATGATTTACTCCCCTCGCTCAAAATTGAGAGTATGGTGGACTTGACCGGTATGACCATAGATTTGGTCCGAGAACTGGGAAAACTGGCTCCCTGCGGCCCGGCGAACCCGACCCCGATTTTAGGATGTAAGGCCTTAAAATTGGTTGAGTACCGTAATGTCGGTGAAAACGGTAAGCACTTAAAGTTAAAGGTGTCTCAGCTAAACATAGTCCGGGAAGGAATTGGTTTCAATCTGGGCAGCCTGTATCGGGAATTGGCCTCTACCAAAGAGGTGGATGTGGCGTTTTCACTAGAAGAGAACAATTGGAACGGTTCGGTTCAAGTCCAATTGAATTTGAAAGATATTGTAACCAGTAACACCAACGAAAATCAGTGACCGATTAATTATCAGTAATTGGCTGTTCTGTTAGTAGTTAGCTAATAGCTGTTAGGTGAAAGCCAAGCGCTAAGAGGCAAAAGCCAGATCCAAAAGCTACTTTGAAGAGTAAAGAAGGTTCCTTAGATGACCATTGAAGATTTGCTTCAAAAATTGGGTGATGCAAAGTCCGAAGCTGATTTGGCTAAGATAAAGTCGGCTTATGAATTTGCTTCGCTAGCACACCAAGGTCAAAAACGAGATTCCGGTGAAGCTTATATTCAACATCCTTTGGAAGTGGCGGATATCGTCCATGAATTGGGCATGGACACAGTTTCGATCATTGCCGCTTTACTTCATGATGTGGTTGAAGATACTGATGTCGATTCTGAAGAGATTAAAAAGAAGTTCGGTTCGGAAGTGGCTTTGTTGGTTGACGGGGTAACCAAATTGAGCCGGCTCGCTTTTCGAAGTAAACAAGAACAGCAGATGGAGAACCTACGGAAGATGTTTCTGGCGATGACCCAGGACTTAAGGGTAATCATTATCAAATTGGCCGACCGTCTTCATAATATGAGGACCTTAAAACATTTACCGGAGGAAAAACAGAAAAATATCGCCCGGGAAACGATTGAGATTTATGCTCCGCTAACTCATAGGCTGGGGATGTGGAAAGTCAAGTGGGAATTGGAAGATCTTTCACTGCGCTACCTGGATCCGGAGGCCTATTATGATTTAGTTAATAAAGTCGCCAAAAAACGTCAAGAGCGTGAGGGATATATTGCCGAGGTCAGAAAGACTTTGGAACGGGCTTTGGCGGAGATGGAGATTAAGGCGGAGGTCCATGGGAGGCCCAAACACTTTTATAGTATTTTTGAAAAAATGCAGGAACAAGGGAAAGATTTTAGCGAGATTTATGATTTGATGGGCCTAAGGGTTATTGTCTCCACCGTTCAGGATTGTTACGAGGTATTGGGGATTGTGCATACACTCTGGAAACCGATTCCCGGACGGTTTAAAGATTATGTGGCCATGCCCAAATCAAACATGTACCAATCGTTGCATACCACCTTAATCGGACCGAATGGGGAACCATTGGAGATTCAGATCCGCACTTGGGAAATGCATCGGACCGCTGAATTCGGTATTGCCGCCCATTGGCTCTATAAAGGGAGCGGACCCGATGATAAGGAATTACGTGAAAAAATAGCATGGCTACGACATCTCATCGAATGGCAAGGCGAGATGAAGGATACCGAGGAGTTTATGGAGACTCTGCGGATCGGTTTATTCATGGATGAGGTCTTTGTCTTTACTCCGCAAGGTGATGTTAAGAACCTTCCGGCAGGTTCCTCGCCGGTGGACTTCGCTTACAGCATTCATACCACTTTAGGACATCAGTGCACCGGCGCCAAGGTTAACGGCAGGCTGGTACCCCTCGACTATCAATTAAAAAACGGCGATATTATTCAAATATTAAGTTCGAAAGGGACTACCGGACCTAGCCGGGATTGGTTGCAATTTGTTAAAACCTCAAAGGCTAAAAATAGGATCCGGCAATGGCTCCGTGAACAAAACCGCGAAGAGAACATCCAAATTGGCCGTGAGCTTTTGGAGCGGGAAATCAAAAAACAAAGCGCCGATTTTCAGGAAAGCGCTCGGTTGGAGCAGTTAAACGAAGCCGCAAAGAAACTGGGTTTTATTAGTATAGACGATTTATTAGCGGCGGTTGGCGATTTGAAAGTCACTCCTAATCAAGTCTTAGGTAAGCTTGGCATGGAGAAGGAAACGGCTAAGCCGGTAATCAGTGAAATCGATGAGAAAAAGAGACCCCGCCGGTCGGGGCACGGAATTAGGGTCCGGGGCGTCGAAAACCTGTTGATTCGGTTTTCAAAGTGCTGCAATCCGGTCCCGGGAGACCCGATTATCGGTTTTATAACCAGAGGCAAGGGCGTTTCGGTTCATCGGACGGATTGCCACAACATTTTAACTGAGGACAAAGAAAGAATAATTGAAGTTGAATGGGATCAAACTTCGCAAGGCTCCTATCCGGTGGATATTGAGATTGAGGCTGAAGATCGGGTCAATTTGTTGACCGATGTTTTGAACGCCATTTCCGAATTAAAATTATATTTGAATGCAGCCAAAGCCCGATCCAAAAAAGGGACGGCATTTATTAACCTGACACTGGAAATCGCTAACTCCGCTCAGATTCAAGCGATTTTTAAACGGGTTGAACGAGTCAAGGGCGTCCAACGGGTTTATCGGGTCAGCCGGTTAGTGCGTTGAGAAGAAGTTCAAAGTTAGAGGGTTAAAGATAAAAGCTTGAAGTCCCAAAATTTTAGATCATAGTTAACTTGGGCTTTAATTATATTTAGAGGATTACAAAATAGTATCTAATTCATCAGCGGTTTATTATTGTTCATTATTACCGCTAAAATGTAAAGAGGGTGAAGTTGTTTAATGCGAGCTGTAATCCAGCGGGTTTTAAGGGGTAAAGTGAGTGTCGGCGGTGAAACCGTTGGAGAAATCGGTCCGGGGTTAGTAGTTTTATTAGGGGTTGGTATAGACGATCGCGAAGTGGATGCACAATATCTAGCGAAAAAAACCGTTAACCTGAGAATTTTTGAAGACGGTGAAGGTAAATTGAACTTTTCAGTACTGGAACTTCAATTACCGGTTTTGGTAGTTTCCCAATTTACCTTATACGGGGATTGCCGTAATGGAAGGCGCCCCAGTTTTAGTCAAGCCGCGCCGCCGGAGAACGGTGAAAGGCTTTATGAAACATTTTGCAGGGAAATAGATACTTATAAGCTATCGGTTGCAAAGGGGCGTTTTCGAAGCCATATGACAGTGGATATCGTTAACGACGGACCGGTCACCATCCTGATTGATAGTAAACAATTGTTTTAATAAGGGTTCAGTGAATTAACCGGTTTATGGTGGACATTTAAACATTGAATAACCTGAAGATAATATCAATGGAAACAAATTAAAGGGAACAGGGTTTAAATGTACCATCCAGCTTTAAACTGACGACTGTAAACTGTGAACTGTAATATCACTGATTCAGGTTGGGGTGAGTGAAATTAGGTTGCTTGCGTTAGATAACCTTAAAAACGGCATGAGAATCGCCAAGAATGTATATTGGAGCGATGGTAATGTTTTATTGGCCAAAGGAGTTTTTTTGCACCGGGGTTTTATTGGAAAGTTGCGGCTCACGTCAGAATGTGTGAAAACTAACAATAACTAAAAATATCAAGCATAATTTGTAGTAAAACTCGTAACTAGACCAAAAAAATCAAAGCAGAGATCATACCTCTGCCAACCGTCTCCTTAATTCTTTAACTCCAATAATGTTCATCACTCGTTTTAAGTTATATATCAAAT
>JAEZJK010000029.1 GCA_023415835.1 Bacillota bacterium | reverse complement strand
GATACCTTTGATTGCATGTATAACTTGGGTTCCTATGCCGAACAATGTTATCTGACTCTCTTCGCCAAAGCCAAAGAGGTCACTTTATTCTGTCTGGGGACGCTCTTATATCGCGATCGTATCTTTGCGCCGCTGGCCGGATATGTTTTCGAACAGGTTGACCAATTCCTGGGTGAACTTGGCAAACCAATTGGAATCCCGTGTTACAAACCGTATCATTCTTCCGGCGAAAACTATCTCCATAGTTATCTTGGAATGTTGGGACTCCCTTTAGAACCATGCCCGGAGTTCCCAACCGACTCGGAATTAATTATCCTAACCGAAAGCGCCGCCAAAGATCCTTTGATCATTGATCGGATCAAGAATCAGTTATTTGACGGGAAAAACGTGGCGATCACCTCCGGTCTGCTCAAAGCTTTAACCGGTAAGGGAATCGAATCCATCGCTGAGATTCGTTACACCGATCATAAAGCAGCGGTGGCTAAATTCGCCTATCCCTTTTATGAAGCTTCTTTCGGTAACTATTTTGATTCCACTAGGCCAATCTTAATTCCCCAGATTGAGTTTTCTACGAATGATTGCACTCCATTGGTGTCGGCTTTTGCTGAAAATAAGAATTATCCCATATTGCTGCAAGTAAAGTATAGCGCTGGAATCCTTTATATCCTGACCATTCCTGAAAGTTTCGGTGATTTGTATTACTTACCCGGTCCAGTATTGGATCAGATCCGCCGGATGCTAACCAACAGCGCCGGAGTTCGGCTGGAAGGTCCAGCCAATGTGGGGCTGTTTGTCTATGATAACAATACCTTAATCGTAGAATCATTCTTGCCATACCATTCGGATGTGAAGGTAATCATCCAACAGGAAGGATTGGAACTGACCGATCTGGTCAACGGTGAACGGATCGAAGGCCGGGGTTCCGGGAAAGCCACTGAATTTCAGTTTAAACTGGCGCCAACCACTTACCGGGTTTTCCGTTATAATGTCTCAAGCCTAAAGTCCAATCCCGATAAATTAGCCCATCCAGTTCACTAAGGCAATGCGAGTGTAATACTATTAAGCTTCAATGTTTTAAATTTCCCGCAAAGACACGAAGGCGCAGAGAAAAAATTTGAGGTTTTCAGTAAGAAACTAAAGATCTACATCATTAACAATACTTTGACCCCAATTTTGACACCAACCTCTGCGTCTCGGCGTCTCTGCGGGATAATTAAATTTTTCGCGACAATTTTAGGCCTTATACTTTTGACTATTGACTTTAGGCTAATTATTAATAATAGGAGCGGTTTACTTTGATCCGGGACCTTTTAGGCGATCGGGGATTTTATAAAATATTCTTTAAATTAGCCATACCCATTACTATCCAGCACTTTGTATCGGCTTCTTTGAACCTGGTCGATAATATCATGGTCGGTCAATTAGGGGCCGTCGAATTAGCTGCAGTCGGCCTTGCCAATCAAGTTTATTTCCTATTAATCCTGTTCTTGGTAGGGGTTAGTGGGGGCGCTTCGATCTTTGCCGCTCAATTCTGGGGAAAGCAAGATCTGAAAAATATCCGAAAAATCCTGGGCTTGAGCTTACTGATTAGCGGGGCGGCGGCTTTCTTCTTTTTTCTGGTCAGTGCCTTAAATTCCCGTATAATAATGGGGTTTTTCTCCACCGACCGGCAAGTGATTGAGTTAGGCGCCGAATATCTGTCGATCACTTCATTTACCTATCCGTTGGCCGCCATCACTATTTGTTATGCGGCGGTGCTACGTAGTACCGGGGAAGTAAGGCTTCCCTTGTTAGTCAATTTCATCGGGATTTTAATCAATACGGTTTTAAACTATCTCCTGATCTTTGGTATCTTTGGCCTGCCGAAATTGGGCGTCGCCGGGGCCGCCATAGCCACTGTTATCGCCCGCTTGGTTGAAACCGCCGTCTTACTAATTGTCTCATATCAGCATCAATCTATAGTAGCCGCTAAGCCTTTGGAACTGTTCAAAATCCCGGTTGCTTTGGCCAAACGTTTCGTTTCTACAACCGGAATTGTGGTGGCTAAGGACTTAATCTGGGCTTTCGGAATGGTTCTCTATATGGCGATCTATGCTAAAATGGGGACTGAAGTTGTGGCCTCAATCAATATTGTCTTAACCATAAGCCAACTGATAACCGTCCTGTTTAACGGCATCGCCGGCGCTTGCCTGGTGATGGTCGGAAACCAAATCGGGTCGGGTGATGAAACCAGGGCTTTTCTCTACTCCAAACGTTTCTTAATGATCACCATAATAATTGGGGTGTATATGGGAGTATTGACGGTTTTAGGCAGTAGCCTGCTCTTAGCTCCCTATAAAATAACAACGGCAGTTTTCCAACAGTCTCAAGCCTTGTTATTCGTGTATGCCGTATTTCTACCGCTAACCGTCTTTAATATGGTTACCGTGGTCGGGGTCTTGCGCAGCGGCGGGGATATAATGTTCTGCTTGATCATGGATCTGGTGGCGGTCTATCTAATCGGAATGCCTTTGGCCATATTCGGCCAGTCGGTTTGGCATTACCCGGTAGAAGGGGTATTTGCTTTAATAACCTTACAGGAAGTATTTAAAATGGCGCTCTGTTTAAAACGGTTTGTTTCCAAACGATGGATTAATAATCTGGTGAATGATCTTACCGGGAAACCCGCAACCATCTCTGAGTAAACTACTGATGGAAACAGTTATTACAATAATCAAAACATAATCATCCGATTACTTAATGGTATTACTCAAACCCCAAAGGCCTCTTTTATCTTTTTTAGCTCTCCCCTGAAATTTCAGGAACAATTTCCGATACTTAACATTTGGTGGGATAGTCATAACTTCCGCGTATCCCGCTTCAACCAAACAGGCATTGACAAAAATAGGACCGGAATAAACATATGCAAGGATCCTATTATATTTGTCCCTTCTTTGAAGGTCGAACTCCAACTTGACCCGCTTGCCTTGGAGTA
>JAEZJK010000060.1 GCA_023415835.1 Bacillota bacterium | reverse complement strand
GAACTTGCCATCTCCGAGTCTCAGGAACGGATGGCGGTTTTAGTGGCTCCGGAGCATGTAGAGGCGTTTTGTAAGGCCGCTGCCGGTGAGAATCTGGAGACCACAGTGGTGGCCAAGGTAACCGTGGAACCTAGACTGAAAATGTTCTGGAGGAGCCAAGCCATCGTCAACATTAGCCGGGAGTTTTTAGACACCAATGGAGTGCAACAAACAGCAACCGTAATTGTGAATAGTCCGAAAGAAGCCGGCAATCCGTTAGCGGATGTTCCGGCTGAACTCCGGCCGAAGTTGTCCGATTTGAAAGAAGCTTGGTTGGCAAATTTGGAACGGTTAAATGGCTGTAGTCAAAAAGGTTTAAACGAACGTTTCGACAGTACTATCGGGGCGGGAACAGTACTGATGCCATTCGGCGGCAAATACCAACTCACTCCGGTCGAAGCTATGGTGGCCAAGCTTCCGGTCTTGAACGGCGACACCATTACCGGAACTGCCATGGCCTATGGATACAATCCGGTCATCGGCAAATGGAGTCCTTTTCATGGCGGGTTATATGCGGTGGTGGAATCGGTGGCCAAAATCGTGGCCGCCGGTGGCGATTACCGAAAAATCCGGTTAACCTTGCAAGAGTATTTTGAAAAGCTCAGTAAGACGCCGGAAAAATGGGGTAAGCCGTTCGCGGCTTTGTTAGGAGCATATTACGCCCAGTTGAAAATGGGAATCCCGGCTATCGGCGGAAAGGACAGCATGTCCGGGACATTTAAAGAGATTGCGGTACCCCCGACATTGGTTTCCTTTGCTCTAGACACAGTGGATGTCTCTAAAACGATCTCCCCCGAGTTCAAGCAGGTTGGAAACCAGGTGGCACTGGTACGGTTGAATAAGGATCAAAATTGGCTTCCGGATTTTGAACAACTGGATCGCAATTACCGGAAAGTTCATGAGCTGATCAATCAAGGTAAAGTTTTGGCGGTCCATTCAGTCCGGGATGGGGGCCTAGCTGAGACTGTTACCAAAATGTGTTTTGGAAACATGCTTGGAATGAGATTCACCGTTAAAATAGAAGCCGAACAGTTCTTTAATCCAGGATACGGCTCATTGGTTCTGGAGTTTCCGGCCGGTGAAGATCCGGCGCAGCATTTAATGGGCTTAGACTATCAAATTATCGGATTAACCCAAGCCGAACCCGCGATTGTTTGTAATGGGACTGTAATTAATCTTTCCGAGGCGTTAAACCATTGGGAGGAACCATTGGAAAAGATCTTCCCAACCAGGGTGGAGAGTATTGCCGTTAACCCGCAAACTTATAATTTTGAACGGAAAGGATCGCTCAAACCCAAAGCGAGTGTCGCTAAACCGCGAATTTTCATCCCGGTTTTTCCGGGTACTAATTGCGAATACGATACCAAGAAAGCTTTTGAAAAGGCCGGGGGCACTGTCGAAACTCTGGTCTTCCGGAACCTGAGCGCTTCCGATATTGAAGAATCACTGGAACAAATGGTAAAACTGATTAATAACTCTCAAATCACCATGATTCCCGGTGGTTTTAGCGCCGGCGACGAACCGGAAGGTTCCGGGAAGTTTATCGCTACCGCTTTTCGAAACCCGAGAGTTAAAGAAGCAGTAATGAAGCTATTGCAAGAACGGGATGGTTTAATACTGGGGATCTGCAATGGCTTCCAAGCTTTAATCAAACTGGGTTTAGTCCCGTATGGCGAGATTCGGGAGATCACCGCCGATTCTCCCACCTTAACTTTTAATACCATTGGACGGCATGTTTCTTGCCTGGTTCGGACCAGGATCGCATCCAATCTTTCGCCGTGGTTGAGTAAGGTAAAGGTGGGCGAGGTTCATGCCATACCGGTTTCCCACGGTGAAGGCCGTTTTGTAGCAAGCCGGGAGGTTATTGCCCAATTGGCCAGAAACGGACAGATCGCCACCCAGTATGTGGATTTGGCAGGGGACCCGGCTTATGATATCCGTTCTAACCCGAACGGATCTTTTGAGGCAATTGAGGGGATTACCAGCCCGGATGGGAGAGTCTTGGGCAAGATGGGCCACTCGGAGCGGATTGGGAGTAATCTATACCGTAATGTGCCGGGGGAGAAAGACCAACGGATCTTTGAAGCCGGAGTTGAGTATTTTAAATAGGAAATATTAAGAAAAGGACGGAAACCACAGAGAACACAGAGGAACAGAGATTTTCGGATTTTAAAAATAGATGAAGATCTTAGCTTTTACCTCAACCGGCGGCAAAGGAGGAGATTCCAATGCCGCCGGTTTGTATTTATGAAAATTGAGATTGATTGACTTTACAGGAATTAAATGGCATAATGGATTCGAAGCTTATTATTGAGCACGGCCTAAAGGCCGTGTTACACATGTTATATCATATAGTTATATTATGTGTTATGTGGTTATGTGGCACGTCCTTGAGAGTTATGTGGCACGCCCTTAAGGGCGTGCCATAAAAAAACTTTTTCGGGAATTGTAATTATGAATGATAATTCAAAACATCGCAAACAATTAAAACATTACGATATCCCAGGGCATGCCCATGAATTGACTTTTTCATGTTACCATAGTTTACACTATTTCAATGACCCGATAAGTTGTAACATATTTATAGAGGAACTTCGTCGCAGTAAAGAGCTTTTTCAATTCAGATTGTGGGCATATGTGATCATGCCGAGTCACGTTCATTTGCTAATTTATCCCTGTCAACAAAACTATAAAATTGCGGATATTTTACAAACGGTTAAAGGTAGAACATCAAAGAGATATGGTGAAGTTTTGCTTGAAAAATCACCTGAAACCTACGAGAGATATTGTATTAGAATTGGCGATAAAATAACTTTCCGTTTCTGGCAGGCTGGAGGAGGGTTTGATCGGAACTTTTGGAGCCCGGAGGCTATTCATAATTCAATAAACTATATTGAGAGGAATCCGGTACAAAAAGGATTGGTTAAAAACCCTGAAGATTGGGAATGGTCCTCCGCCCGAGCAAGATTTGCTGGGAAGGGGCTTGTTCCCGATGATTGCGAGATACCTATGTTGATGAAATAATATTTGTACCACAGCCTTAAGGCCGTGGTACACCAATAGCCCGTGGGCAGGGGAGAGGTAGTAATAGGCATCAGTTCAAACCCTAAGGAGGAATCTCCATGAAAAGGATTCACGCCATATGCCGTAAATTCTTCATTTACTCGTCTTGCAACTTCGCATGGAATAAAGTTGGCCAGGGATATTTTTCGGTTGAATCGGATCGTAAACAAATACGCCATTATTAACAATCTGGGGGAGTGTCAGGTTAAGTTTTGCAATGATTGGGGCGGCTGAGACAATCGACCGGGCTGTAGCTATCGTGAAATGCAGCCCGGCTTCGATTAATCCATTGATGATTTCGGCGGTTTCATCGTTGATTTCCTGGTTCTCATTGAGCAAAGTTCCGTCCAAGTCGGAAACATATAAATCCAACCCATTCACACTCCTTGGATTTGCTATTGGGAAATCAGCGCAATTTGTGTTTCCGCATCAAACAAACTTTCCAAAATCCTCTTCCTGTTTCAAAATTACATCATGAGCGCCGCCTTCGCGGATGCTAACCGCCGAAACCAGCGAGATCCGTGCTTTTTTTTGTAACTCCGGAATAGAGGTCGCGCCGCAGTTGCACATGGTGGATTTGATTTTACTGATGGAGAGATCAAGGTTATCTTTGAGATTGCCCGCATAAGGGACGTAACAGTCGATGCCTTCCTCAAAGGATAACTTTTGCTCACCGCCCATGTCGTAGCGTTGCCAATTGCGGGCGCGGTTGGAGCCTTCACCCCAAAATTCCTTGACATAACTCATGCCTTTCCGGACTTTTCTGGCCGGACTCTCGTCAAATCTGGCAAAATATCGGCCCATCATTACAAAGTCAGCCCCCATGGCCAGGGCTAAAACCACATGATAATCGTGGACGATTCCTCCATCCGAGCAAATCGGGATATAGATTCCGGTTTTTCTAAAATATTCATCCCTGGCTGCGGCCACTTCAATAACAGCAGAAGCTTGGCCTCTGCCGATTCCTTTTTGTTCGCGGGTAATACAAATTGACCCGCCGCCTATGCCCACTTTAACGAAGTCAGCGCCTTGCTCGACCAGATAGTCAAAACCATCGCGATCAACCACATTTCCGGCGCCGACTTTAACTTCCTCTCCGTAAGTTTCTTTAATCCACTGCAGAGTTTCACCCTGCCACTCGTTGAATCCATCCGAAGAATCGATACACAATATATCAGCGCCGGCTTCAACCAGAGCCGGAACTCTTTCCCGATAATCGCGGCTATTGATACCTGCCCCGGTAATCAATCTTTTATGATGGTCCAGTAATTCGTCGGGATTTTCTTTGTGCGAAGTGTAATCTTTGCGAAAAACGAGGTAACGTAGGTTGCGGTTTTGGTCAATAATCGGAAGGCAATTCAGTTTATGTTCCCAAATCATATCATTAGCTTCGGAGAGGGAAATTCCTTCTTCGCCACAGACCAACTTGGAGAAAGGAGTCATGAATTCTTGGATTTTGGTATCCCAAGGGCATTTAGCTATCCGGTAATCACGGCTGGTTACAATCCCCATCAATTTACCGGTGGCTGAACCGTCGGCAGTGATCGCGATAGTGGCATGGCCGGTATTTTGAGTCAAATTAATAACATCTCTTAAAGTATTATCGGGATTCAGATTGGAGTCGCTGATTACAAAACCCGCTTTGTAGTTTTTAACCTTTCGGACCATCTCTACCTCTGAGGCAACCGATTGCGAACCGTAAATAAAAGAAATGCCTCCGCATCTGGCAAGCGCTATTGCCATTTGATGGTCGGAGACGGCTTGCATTATTGCTGAGGCAAAGGGGATGTTGAGTGTTAGCGAAGGGTTTTCGCCGTTACTATATTTGGTAATTGGTGTTTTAAGGGAGACTTTCTCCCCTAAGCAATCCTTAGTGGTGAGATTGGGAATTAAAAGATATTCACTGAACGTGCGGCTGGGCTCCGAATAATAACTAGCCAAAAAGATCCCTCCTTGATTTTGGTTAAAATTTTTACCAGTATATCTCTTAAACTACTTCTTGTCAATAATGTATTTTTCAATTCCCATCGGGCAAAAATGGAGTAATACTGTAGCTTAAACCTTCTAACTTAAAATTTATATCTATTTAGTTGGAGGAAATAAGGTTATTTGATAAAATATATCTAATTGTTACCCTTTTAAAAGGCAACCGCAGCTGAAAGTGATTTTCAAAAGCCATCCCGATATTTTTATTTTGAGGAATATTTTTCGGATTCGGTAGTATCCTTTATTGAGAGAATTGTCCATATTAATAGGGGGTGCATTCATTGGAGCATAAAGGATTAAAATCAGTGACCAATCTATTATCCAAAACTGCCGGTCTGATCTTCTTTTCATTTTTGGCAATCTCTTTAGGAGTAGTTTTTGGGCTGCTATTCGAGGGATGGGTTAAAGATCAGCCTGGGGCGCCGGTGGGTTCGGAGAATAGTGTTTTAAAACCGGTGGATTTATCGGCTGAGACAGACTTAAATTCCAGCCAGGTTTCGGAGAACCCTAATCTTAATTCAACGGAGAGCGCTGTCCCAATTTCGCCATCGGTAACTGTTAAATTTAAGGTCAGGGTCGGTCCTTATCCGAACCGGAACGATGCTTTGGCGGCTTCCGAGCAACTTGAGTCCCTTGGATATCCCGTATATGTCGGTAATAATCCCCCGTTTGCAGTGCAAGTTGGGGCTTTTGGATCTCAGAACAATGCGGAACGTCTCAAATCTGAACTGTCCGGAAAAGGATACAAAGCTTTTATCGACCGGAATTAAAATGTTAGCTGGGAAAATGCTTATCGAAAAGGCCTAATGGCCTTTTATTTTTTTCAGCTTACGATCTAGGGCTACTGGTCACAGGCAAAAAAGTTTTCAGGTTGCCCCGTTGGATATTTGGTTAAAAAAGAGGATTAGTCCAATAAAGAGTGATTTTTTGATCTATAGTACAATAATTAACCGAAAAATAGCAAGAATTGGTTGGACAAACTATATATAGTGTAATAAAATATTACTGGCACCCAACATATAGTATTCTAAGGAGGAAAGTAGCTAATGGAGATTTCTGCTAATGCCCGTGCGGTTTTAGAGCGGCGTTATCTACGAAAAGAAGACGGAAAAGTGATTGAGACACCCGAAGAAATGCTGCATCGAGTGGCGGAAAGTATTGCCGCTATTGAAAAAACTGCCTTCGACGCCGAAGAAACCGCAATAGCAGAATTGGCGGAATCATTCTATAAAATATTGGATCAGAAGAAGTTCATGCCGAATTCACCGACCTTAATGAACGCCGGACGCGAATTGGGGCAACTTTCGGCCTGTTTCGTATTGCCGATCGGGGATTCGATGGAGAGTATTTTTGAATCGTTAAAGGTTGCAGCTTTAATTCATAAAAGCGGCGGTGGGACCGGCTTTAGTTTTTCTCAAATCCGTCCCAAGAACGATCAGGTTGGAAGTACCGGGGGAGTCGCCAGCGGTCCGATTTCCTTTTTAAAAGTCTATAATGCCAGTACCGAAGCGGTAAAACAAGGAGGTACCAGGCGCGGCGCCAATATGGGCATTTTACGGATCGACCATCCTGATATTGTCGAATTTATTGAATCCAAGAATTGTAAAGGAGAGATCGCCAATTTTAATTTGTCTGTGGCGATTACCGATAATTTTATGGAAGCATTGGAAAAGGGAGAGGATTATTATCTTCTAAACCCCCGTACCAAGCAGCCCATGGGTAAGCTTTCGGCCAGGGAGGTTTTTGAAAAAATTGTCTTGTCAGCTTGGGAAAGCGGAGAACCGGGCGTTGTCTTTATCGACCGGATGAATGAAGCTAATCCCACCCCTACTATCGGAGCCATTGAGAGCACTAATCCCTGCGGCGAGCAACCGTTATTGCCTTATGAGTCGTGTAATTTAGGTTCGATCAATTTAGCGGCGATGGTTAAAGGGGTTGATGGCGAAAGTTTTGAGCTTGATTGGGACGAGCTCCGGAAGACCATCCATTTGGCGGTGCGTTTTCTTGATAATGTAATTGAAGCTAATCGTTACCCCATTGAGCAGATTGAGAAGATGAGCAAGGGAAACCGTAAAATCGGATTAGGAGTAATGGGTTGGGCTGATTTATTATTTATTTTAAAAATATCTTATAAATCCGAGGCTGCCATTAAGTTGGCTGAGGAAGTGATGGCTTTTATCGATAGCGAGTCCAAAAAAGCCTCGGCCGAACTGGCCAAGGTTAGGGGAGCTTTCCCCAATTTTAAAGGGAGTATTTACGATCAGAAGAAAGGCGTCAAGTTACGTAACGCCACAACCACTACTATCGCTCCAACCGGAACGATTAGTATCATCTGTGATACCAGCGGCGGGATCGAACCCCTTTTCAGTTTGGCCTTTATCCGTCAAATCATGGATAATGATCGCCTGATTGAGGTGAACCGGACCTTTGAAACGCTGGCTAAAAAAGAGGGTTTTTATAGTAGGGAATTGATTGAAAAAGTAGCCGAACATGGCAGCTTGTCCGGAATTGAAGGGATACCGGAAGAATGGCGTGAAGTTTTTGTGACCGCCCACGATATGGAACCGGAGTGGCATATCCGGATGCAGGCCGCTTTCCAAAAGTTCACCGATAATGCGGTCTCCAAAACGATTAACTTTCCCCGGGAAGCTACCCCGGATCAGGTGGCCGAGGCCTATCTGCTTGCTTACAAATTGGGTTGCAAAGGATTGACCGTTTATCGTGACGGCAGTTTGGATAATCAACCGATGCAAAAATTGGAGAAAAAGGTTGAGGGTGATTTGGCTCCGTTAGAAACTCACCTTTCCTATGGAGAGTGGGGGCATATTTTACCGCTGAAACGCCCGAAACGGCTGACCGGAGTAACCGACGCCCGCCAGACCCCGGAGGGGAACCTTTATCTCACTTTAAACTTGTATGAGACCCATCCTTTTGAGTTGTTTGCTCAAATTGGCAAAGCCGGCAGCGATATTTCCGCTTTTACCGAGGCAATTGCGCGGTTGATTTCACTAGCGTTCCGTTGTGGGGTGGATCCGGAGGCGGTGGCTGAAGAATTGACCGGGATCGGCGGGAGCCGTTTTGTCGGATTTGGACCGAACCGGGTCCGGTCGGTGCCTGACGCCATTGGTCAATTCTTAACCGAGTATTTGAACAAACTCAACCAGGACGATGAGACGCTAGCGGATGGCACTCCGCAGTTAGAATTGGGGTTATCTGAATTGGCTCCGGCGGCGCAGTTGAGCCGGGAGACGGAGCAACCGAAGAACGGGAAGATCAGGTTCAATCTATGCCCGGCATGTGGAATGTATACTTTCGGTTACTTCGAAGGTTGCGCGAAGTGTATCTCCTGCGGCCATTCCGAGTGCTGACAGAAAGGAAGATTAAAAATGTCAAGCGAGTTTAATCTTGATGACCAATTGGCCGAATTGTCCCAGGAAGAAGCGGAGTTGCAATTTAAATCGTTTACTAATCAAACCGCCCTCGAACTTGGGCTGCTGATTTTGGAAATTGCCAAGCGAGAGCAAAAGAGGGTTGTCATCGATATCGAACGCCATGGGCAGCAGTTGTTCCATTACGCTATGGAAGGGACAACCCCCGACAACGATCAATGGATTATTCGCAAGAAAAATGTAGTTAAACGCTTTAATAAGAGTTCCTACCACGTTGGCCTATTGCTTGCGAAATTAGGTAAATCCATTGAAGAACGATATTTTGTGGATCCCTTTCAATATTCGGCGCACGGCGGGGCTTTCCCGCTGATCGTTAAAGAAGTGGGAATGGTTGGGACCATTGCCGTTTCCGGACTGCCCCAAGAAGAAGACCACCGGTTGGTGGTTAAGTCAATCCGGACGTATTTACAACTTTAAAAATCATATTATCCCATTGCTTTACAGTAGGAATCTTAAAAACCGATCCCGAACAGAAGGAAGAACAGTATTCTTTGATACTAAGGGAAAATATTATTACATATTTTGTTGATAAGGGGTCCGTTCCTGAAAGGGTTTATTTTATAATAAAGAGGTAAGATGTATCTTGAGTAATGCATCCAAAATATTGGTAGCCGATGATGACCGGGAGATTGTCCGTTTGATCGGCGATAGCCTCGAGGATGAGGGCTATGAAGTGATACCCGCCTACAATGGTAACGAGGTTTTGGAGCAGTTGGAACAGGCGGCGGTTTCATTAATTATTTTAGATGTCATGATGCCCGAAATAGACGGGTTAGAGGTTTGCCGGAAGATCCGCGATCAGATTGCGGTTCCGATTATCCTGTTAAGCGCCAAGGGACGGGAGATCGATAAAGTGGTTGGGTTGGAGGTCGGCGCCGACGATTACCTGACTAAACCTTTTAGTATCAATGAATTAGTCGCTAGGGTCAAGGCCCATCTCCGCCGTGAGAGGCGGAGCGATAAAGCTGTGAAAAGCGAAACCGGCAGGTTGGGTTTTGATGATATTACGATCCATAAAGATAATTATGAAGTTTATAAAAACGGCAACAAAATCAGTCTTTCAACCAAAGAATTTCAAATTTTGTTATATTTGATCGAAAACAAAAACCTGGTTTTAAGCAGGGAACAGATTTATGACGCCATTTGGGGTGTGGGGAGCGATTATTGCGATTTGAACACGGTTACAGTCCACATTAAAAATCTCCGCAACAAGATCGATCCGGAAAATGATTATATCAAAACGGTCTGGGGAGTAGGATATAAATTTACGGGAGCAAAAGGATGAAAGTCAGCCTCCGTTATAAGTTGCCGCTGGTGATCGTTTTTGGTTTTTTTTTATTCGTCTCGATCCTAACCCTTTATTACCGCCTGTTTCTCCTTGATAACCTGGGGCGGGACTTTGATGTCTTCAAAGACCATCTCTATGGGATAACTGAAGAGATTTCCGCCCGGATCAAGCTTTACTATCCGGATCGGCATAAAATCGCCGCTTATTTGGAACAGGTGTCGCTCCGGAAAGATGTCAAAATCACCCTTTATGATGTGGATGGAAATAAGATTAGTGTGGCCGATCGGCGGAAGAGCCGCGGGTTAAGCCTGGAGTTGAAAAGTTTTACTGCGGTTAGCCGAGATGTGATTTATATAGTGGAATTGACCGCTCCCTTTTCGGTGGGGAGCTTTGGCAAATTAAATTCGATCCATAGGATTGGCTGGGTTGCTTTAGCCTTATTAATAGTTTTTATCGGGTTGTTAATTGTTTACCTGCATTATTCTTTGGTCAGGCCGTTAACGTCCTTAAACCGGGGGCTGGAAAAAGTCAACTATCGTTATTCTTCCACCCCACCGGCGGTTGAAAACCTCAAAAGAAAGGACGAGCTGGGAGAGTTGACTCGCAAGTTCGCCGCAATGCAACAACGGCTGGCGGTATCATATCAACAGCAAAACGAGATGATCGCCTCGATCTCACACGATCTAAAAACTCCGTTGACCTCGATTATTGGTTTTTTGGAAAGGCTGATCTCGCGGAAGATACCGGATCAGAAACAAGCTGAGTACCACCGGATTATCTTTCAAAAAGCCCAGGATATTCAAGAATTGATTACCGAGTTTAACGATTACGCCCTCAGCGATCTGGAGGAAACGGCAAGCGGCAAAGTAACCGTTAGTTTAGAGGAGTTTATCAACGAACTTGCCGGTGAATACCAGTTTGAATTAGAAGGGAAAAATATCGCCTTCAATAGCAGTTTTGATGTTGGTAAAGAACGATACTTGGAGATTAACCCCCAAAAAATTAGAAGGGTCTTTGCCAACTTGGTTAATAATTCCTTGAAACATGCCGCCAATTTACAAACCATCACCATGAAATGCGTGATCGATAACGGTTACGCCTGCTTTGCCCTGGAAGATGACGGATCCGGGGTTCCGGCCCAAGAGTTAGCGTCGATCTTTGAAAAATTCTACCGGATTGATAAATCACGCTCCCGGTCCAAAGGCGGCAGCGGCCTCGGGCTCGCCATCTGCCAAAAAATAGTCGAAAGCCATGGAGGAAGCATTCAGGCTTATTTAACCCCTCAAGGGGGGATGGGTATTACTTTTTCCCTACCTTTAAAAACTTGAAAGGAAAATATGTTACAATAATCAGGCGGTCAAGAAACTTATTGCAACGTATTTAACAAATCTTTATTTTTATTTTAGATTTTATTGTTATTCTTAATTCATTAACCTGACCAATGGAGTGTGCGGTGGCATGAAAAAAGTAAAATATGCAATAACAGTCGGCATAATTTTGATCTTAACCAGCCTCCCGGTAAGTTTTGGAGAGTCTCCCCAAATTAATAAAGCTGAAGCTGGCAATGTAATCAACCGTTCGGCGGCGATTATCAGGACATCCCAACGTTTTGCCGCAGATGGCCAAAAATATGACGGTTTAGGGTTGACCCTGGGGCATCAGCTTTGGGCGGTGAAATTATACCAACAGGGAGGGTATCAGAATGCGGCCTTTCATTCGTTAAGGGCCAGAGGCTTAGCTGCCCGGGTCATTTCTTTGAATAAAAGCAGTATCATTAATGAGGCCCTTTATGACCGGAATGAAGAAAGGCTAATCCGGAGTTCCCCCTCCGGTT
Source organism: Bacillota bacterium (assembly GCA_023415835.1). Taxonomy (GTDB): domain Bacteria; phylum Bacillota; class UBA4882; order UBA8346; family UBA8346; genus JAAYHS01. The sequence goes on along the minus strand of JAEZJK010000060.1, from coordinate 3,383 downwards.
CAGAGTTGGATCGGAGGTTGAAGGAAGCGAAGGTTGGAATCTTGAGTGATCAGGCTGCGGCTAATGCTGATATGGATCTGGAGGTTAATTGAGTAATATATTGCATATCATATTTTCTTAAAGGGATTTTTTATTTCTCGCAAGAATCTAGGGATTCCATGATGAATATTTCATATTCCTAATGGAATCTCTCATCTTCTTAATGGAATATTTCATTTTCCTGATGGAATATTTAAGGTTCTCGTAAGAATCTTCATGTTTTGAATGAATAGCTATTTTTTTTGATAGAATGCCTATCGTTCATAATGGAATAACATATTGTAAAACATTTTACTTTTCCGGGAGTTTATCAATATATTTAGGGAAGAAACGCTATTTAATTAGTAAGGCTACGATGCATAAGGCTCCGCAACAAGCTCTACGATTCAGCGTTCCGGCTGATTTGGAACGGTTTAAGGCCGTCCCGGGGAGAAGATATAATGCCTACCCCTGAGACGGCCTTATAGTAGATTACTATTGATGGGATATACGAATCTGAGATTAGGGTAAGAGAGGATTTTGATAGTAAACAAAACAAATAAAAAGCCAATCCTGAGGTAATCCGGGATTGGCTTTTTTCGTATTACAACATCAACCGGCTTCCCGTGGTGGAGCCGCCAAAAACTGAACTTTCGGATTTTTCTCCACCACATACCGGAAGGCCCACTCGCTCCTGAAAAGCGCCACCGGACGGCCTTGAGCATCCTCCAGCAGTAAATCCCCCTGCAGGTCGATCTTTGACTTCGAAGTGATTCCTTCCCCAACCAGCCAACGGGCCATCACATAATTCAAATTTTGCAACTGAATATCAACCCCGTATTCCCCTTGAAGCCGATAACGAAGCACATCAAACTGAAGGGTCCCGACCACGCCGACCACAAAGGATTCAAAGCCGCTGTCGGGCTGTTTAAAGAGTTGGACCGCCCCTTCCTGGGTTAATTGGGTGATCCCTTTGATAAATTGTTTCCGGCGCATGGTATCGACAGGTTGGACTCTGGCAAATTGCTCCGGCGGGAAAACCGGGAAATCTTCAAACTTCAATTTATGGTTATCCCCGCAAAGGGTATCGCCGATAGCGAAGACGCCGGGATCAAATAAGCCGATGATATCGCCGGGATACGCTACCTCGACCATCTCCCGGTCCTGGGCCATGAACTGTTGCGGCTGGGCCAACTTAAGCGGTTTGCCGGTTTGGACGTGGTGGACGGTCATTCCGCGATTGAAGACCCCGGAACAGATCCGGATAAAGGCCAACCGATCCCGGTGGGCCGGGTTCATGTTCGCCTGGATCTTAAAAACAAAGGCCGAAAAGTTTTCGGAATCAGGCAGGACTTCGCCGCTATCGGACTTCCGGGAGAGCGGCGAGGGGGCCAACCGTAAAAACTCCTCCAGGAAAGGCCGGACCCCGAAGTTAGTCATGGCGCTGCCGAAGAACATCGGGGTCAATTCGCCATGAAGCACTTTTTCGAGGTCAAACTGTTCCCCGGCGGTGTCCAAAAGCTCAATATCGTTACAAAGCGCTTTATGGACATCTTGACCTAGAATTTCCGTAAAAGCGGGGTCGCTTGCATTGCCGATAGTTGACTGGAGCGCCCATTGGCCGTGGGAACCGTCGTTTTGAAAGAGTTCAATCTGGGCTTGGCGCCGGTTATAGACGCCTTTATATTCGCCGTTGATCCCAATCGGCCAGTTCATTGGGTAGGAGACAATGCCCAATACTTTTTCAATCTCTTCCATCAGCTCGAAAGGGCCCTTGCCGTGCCGATCCAGCTTGTTAATGAAAGTGAAAACCGGGATACCTCGTTGTTTACAGACTTTAAAGAGCTTGATGGTTTGGGCTTCAACCCCTTTGGCGACATCGATTAACATCACTGCGCTGTCGGCCGCCATCAAGGTCCGGTAGGTGTCTTCGCTGAAGTCTTGGTGACCCGGGGTATCCAGGATATTGATTTTATAACCGTTATATTCGAATTGAAGGGCGCTGGAGGTTACCGAGATCCCACGTTGTTTTTCGATCTCCATCCAGTCGGAGACAGCATGGCGTTGGGTTTTCCGGGCCTTCACCGATCCGGCCAAGTGAATCGCGCCCCCGTATAAGAGCAGCTTTTCGGTGAGGGTAGTTTTACCGGCATCGGGGTGGGAGATGATCGCAAAAGTCCGGCGGCGCTGGACTTCGGATTTTAGGACCTCTTTGGTTTCGGGCATTAGATATTCCTCCAGGTCTGTTGCAATGATTAACAATCATTTATTATACATGAGAGGCGAAGGTTGTGCAATCACTAAAGCATTTACAGTGCTTTTAAATTCTCTGGATCTTCCGATAATAAAAATGGATCATGATTTATTCGAATTACTTCCGGAGGAAGATTTTAATGCGAATAGCACCCTTAATGCTGTTGCTGTTATTTACTGCTATAAACTTTGTTTTTTCTCAAGACGAACCGGCGAAGTTTCAATTGACTGATGACCAAAAAGTCCTTATAATCAAAAAACTCGATCAACAATGGACTCGGCTCTTCCAACCGGAGTTTAAAAAAGGGTCGTCACTAATCGAAGCCGAGGCCAAGGTTGTGCAACATTAAAGCATGTAGTGTTCGATCTTTCTTTATAGAACGAGTGGTGGGACTTTGGGTTTTGTTGGGGTATTTTTTTTTTTTTGTGTGTTGGCGAAGTGGATTATAATTATTATCAGTAATGGTATTTACTGACAGCAGGTAATCTAAAGTCGATAAAATGCTCTTAATAAAGAAAAATTGCTTCTTCCCGGAGGTTATAATCATGCAAGACCAAACCGCCAAAGTTTCTTTTCAAAGTTTCCAACGGAAACTGGATGCTGGGTTTTGGGGCCTTATTAAAGCGACTTGTGCTTTTCTTAAAGCTGAGACCAAGTATCTAATATTGTCCGGACTAATTTTTGGTCTGCTTCGATTTCCCGACCATTTACGGTTAGATAACCTCCGATAAACATCCCATTGGTTCCCGCCATAAAAGCCAGTCCCTGAAAGTCTTTCAGCATTGTTTCTCTTCCGGCTACGATTTTAATGATCTGATTTTTCAAGATTATCCGGAAAATAGCAATTGATTTGATAATTTCAACCGGCGACAATTGGCTGGTAGCTTCCAGGGGGGTTCCTTTGATGGGTATTAAAATATTTAACGGTACGGCAGTTACGGCCAATTCTTTCAAGGTCAATGCCATTTCAATTCGATCCTTCCAGTCTTCACCAAGCCCGATGATTCCTCCACTGCAGACCTCGAGTCCAACCTGTTGAGCTTTTTGGATAGTATTGATCCGATCTTGAAACCGGTGGGTGGAACAGATTGTTGGGAAAAAAGCGGATGAG
>JAEZJK010000094.1 GCA_023415835.1 Bacillota bacterium | reverse complement strand
CCGGGCGACAATGTTAAGATGACGATTGAACTGATCACCCCGATTGCAATGGAAGAAGGCTTACGGTTCGCTATCCGTGAAGGCGGGCGTACCGTTGGCGCCGGTGTGGTTACTAAAATTGTTGAGTGATTACTGGAGCAGGTATGCCTGCTTGAAAAGACTATAATAAGCAGGCGTGCCTGATTTGTATATTAAAACGGTTTGAAAACTTTAATTTCAAGCTGTCACTAAGAGGAGGGAACGATTATGGCCACTCAGAAAATCCGAATCCGTCTTAAGGCGTTTGATCATAAATTGCTTGACCAATCAGCGGAGAAGATTGTTGAGACGGCGAAAAGGACGGGCGCTTATGTGTCCGGGCCGATTCCACTTCCAACCGAAAAGAACATCTATACCATTCTCCGGTCGGTTCATATTGACAAGGACTCTCGGGAACAGTTTGAGATGCGGACTCATAAAAGGCTTATCGATATTTTAGATCCTAGTTCTAAAACGGTGGATGCCTTAATGAGACTTGATCTTCCGGCTGGCGTTGATATTGAGATTAAACTGTAATTATACTGGTGTTTTTGTAAGGAGGTGTAAGAAATGGCCAAAGGCATTTTAGGTAAAAAAATTGGAATGACACAAATTTTCAGTTCCGAAGGCCGGGCGATTCCGGTTACAGTAGTTGAGGCCGGACCGTGTATGGTAATTCAGAAAAAATCGGTTGCTACTGATGGATATGACGCTATTCAACTTGGTTTTGCCGAGAAAAAAGAGCGTTTAGCAACTAAACCTATGAAAGGTCATTTCAATAAAGCTGGAGTTAAGCCGTTAAGGTTTCTTCATGAAATTCGGGTCGATTCTGGTGAGAACTATGATCTTGGTCAAGAAATAAAAGCAGATGTTTTTAGTGAAGGGGAATATGTCGATGTCACCGGTACATCTAAAGGTAAAGGGTTTGCCGGTGTCATTAAACGCTGGAATTTTAACCGGGCTGCAATGACTCACGGTTCAATGTATCACCGTCGTAGCGGCTCCCTCGGCGCTACTGATCCGGCCCGTGTATTCAAGGGCAGGAAGCTTCCTGGGCGTTTAGGCGGCACCCAAACTACGGTTCAAGGCTTACAGGTCGCCAAAGTTGACCCGGAGCGGAACCTGCTATTGATTAAGGGAGCAATTCCCGGCGCCAACGGTTCTTTTGTGGTTGTGAAAAAGACCGTAATCCGCGCCAAACAGTAATGGATTTTATCTTTGTTACGAGGAGGAAACACGATGCCGACCGTACCTGTTTATAATATCCAAGGCTCACAGGTAGGCGAAATCGCCTTAAATGACCAGGTTTTCGGCGCAAAGGTCAATAAAGCCTTATTGCATGAAGCTGTAACTATGCAATTGGCTTCACGGCGGCTTGGAACTGTGGCTGTTAAAAATCGGTCTATGGTAAGAGGCGGAGGCCGTAAACCCTGGCGGCAAAAAGGAACTGGTCAGGCTAGGCATGGTAGCCGACGTTCGCCGATTTGGACCGGTGGCGGAGTAGTCTTTGGACCGATGTCCCGCGATTATGGTTATAACTTGCCCAAAAAAGCGCGACGGCAAGCTTTACGTTCCGCTTTATCAGCCAAAGTCGAGGCCGGAGAGTTGATTATAGTTGATTCGCTATCGATTTCAGAACCGAAAACCAAGACTATGGTTAATATTTTAGAAAAATTGAAAGCCAATAAAGCGATGATTGTGACAGCAGTTCATGAAGACGTTGTCACCAAATCCGCGCGTAATATACCCGGAACGCTTACTATGGCTTGTGATGGTATTAATGTTTATGATTTACTTGCCCATGATCATTTGGTTATTACCAAGGATGCTGTTAGTAAGGTAGAGGAGGCGTTGGCATAATGGAAGCGAGAGAACTGGTCAAACGCCCGTTAATTACCGAAAGGACAACCAAGTTAATGGAAGAAAACAAATATTCCTTTTTGGTTGATCCCAAAGCTAACAAGACCCAAATCAAACAGGCGATTGAAGAAATCTTCAAAGTTAAAGTCAAAACAGTTAATACCTTTAACCGGTTAGGTAAGATCAAACGGATGGGCCGGCATGAAGGCCGCCGTTCCAGTTGGAAACGGGCTATTGTTACTTTAGAACCCGGTAGTCGGATTGAATTCTTTGAAGGAACCTGATTTTATTAAATATTCATAGCTAATTTTTTAGTTAAATAACTAGTTGAGTTGGGAGGTCAGGAAGATGCCGGTAAGAAAATACCAGCCAACCTCGCCTGGCAGAAGATTTATGACAGTCTCCGGTTTTGAGGAGATTACTAAAAGCGAACCGGAAAAATCCTTATTGGAACCTTTGAAAGCTTCCGGAGGGCGTAATTCTTCCGGGAGATTAACAGTCCGCCACCGTGGCGGCGGCCATAAGCGGATGTATCGGAAGATCGATTTTAAAAGGGATAAATTCGATATTCCTGCGAAAGTTGCTGCTATTGAATACGATCCCAATCGGTCGGCGAGAATTGCCCTCTTGCATTATGCCGACGGAGAAAAAAGATATATTTTGGCTCCTTTGGGTCTGAATGTCGGAGACACGGTTGTGGCGGGATCCAATGCGGACATTAAACCCGGGAATGCTTTACCGCTTACCAATATTCCGGTGGGAACAATCATTCACAACATTGAACTTATCAGGAATAACGGTGGTAAATTAGTCCGGACTGCCGGGGTTGGGGCTCAATTAATGGCTAAAGAAGGGGATTATGCTAATATTAGGCTCCCATCGGGTGAAATGCGCTTAGTTCCTGTTAATTGTATGGCTACTATCGGCCAAATGGGTAATATCGAACATGAGAACATTGTTGTAGGTAAGGCAGGCCGTTCCCGTTGGAAAGGCATTCGGCCGGCTAACCGAGGTGTAGTTATGAATCCGGTTGACCATCCTCATGGCGGTGGAGAAGGCCGTTCTCCGATTGGTAGGGCTCCGGTTACCCCTTGGGGTAAACCGGCTCTGGGACACCGTACCCGTAAGCATAAAGCCTCTGACCGCCTAATTGTAAAACGAAGAGTGAAATAGGCGTAGGAAGTTAGGAGGGGAACTAAAGTGTCGCGTTCAATGAAAAAAGGTCCATTTGTTGAAATTAGTCTTTTAAAGAAGATAACCGATATGAACTCCAAAGGTGAGAAGAAAGTCTTAAAAACCTGGTCCAGGAGTTCGACGATCTTCCCGGAGATGGTGGGACACACCATCGCTGTCCATGACGGTAAAAAACATGTTCCGATTTATATTACTGAGGATATGGTCGGGCATAAATTAGGGGAATTTTCTCCCACCCGTACTTTCCGTGGTCATGGTTCACATTCGGAAAAGACTACAGCCGTAAAATGATTTACTACCTCGATTTTGTAGGAGGGATATATTTTGGATGCTAAAGCAGTAGTTCGTTTTACGCGGATAGCTCCCCGAAAAGCCCGGCAAGTAATCGATATGATTCGCGGGAAAAAGGTGGGCGATGCGCAAACCATTTTGAAGTTTACACCTAGATTTGCAGCAGAAATCATTGGAAAAGTATTAAATTCGGCAGTTGCCAATGCTGAAAACAATCATAAAATGAACCGGGAACGCTTGTACGTTTCTGAAGCATATGTCGATCAAGGGCCAACCATGAAAAGGTTTATGCCTAGGGCTCAAGGCCGCGCTTCGGCGATTCACAAACGAACCAGCCATATTACGATTGTAGTGGCGGAGAAGGAGGGCTAATATGGGTCAGAAAGTCCATCCCATCGGATTACGAGTTGGAATTATTAAGGATTGGGACGGCCGCTGGTTTGCTAAGAAGCGAGATTATGCCAACCTAATCCTGGAAGACGTTAAAATCCGGAACTTTGTTAAGAAACGTCTTTACGCTTCGGGAGTTGCTAAAATCGAAATCGAACGGGCCGCTAACCGGCTTAAGGTTACAATTCATACCGCCCGGCCCGGAATGGTAATTGGCCGGCAAGGTACTGAAGTCGATGTAATCAGAAAAGAAATCGAAAAATTTTCCGGTAAACAAGTTCAGCTAAATATCGCTGAAGTCAAAGTTCCGGAACTAAACGCCCAATTGGTAGCGGAAAACATTGCATTTCAATTGGAACGGCGGGTTTCATTCCGGCGCACTATGAAACAAGCGATTGGCCGGGCAATGAAATTAGGGGCTCAAGGGGTCAAGGTTTCTTGCAGCGGACGCCTGATGGGCGCCGAAATTGCCAGGACTGAAGGTTACAGTGAAGGGAAAGTACCGCTTCACACCTTAAGGGCAGATATTGATTATGGTTTTGCCGAAGCCAATACGACTTACGGTAAGATTGGCATCAAAGTATGGATTTACAAAGGTGAAATCCTCCCGGCTAAGAAACGGGTTAAAGCGAAAGCTGAAGGAGGAGTTTGATATGTTAGTACCAAAACGCGTTAAATACCGAAAATTGCATCGGGGCCGGATGAAAGGCAAAGCAATTAAGGGTTCACAATTGAACCAAGGTGATTACGGTCTACAGGCAATGGAACCTGGCTGGATTACCAATGTTCAAATTGAAGCCGCTCGTATCGCCTTAACCAGGTACATGAAAAGAGGCGGTAAAGTATGGATTAAAATTTTCCCTGACAAATCAGTAACTGCCAAACCGGCGGAGACCCGTATGGGTAGTGGAAAAGGATCTCCGGAACACTGGGTGGCTGTGGTTAAACCGGGACGGATTTTATTTGAGATTACTGGAGTCGAGGAAGAGATAGCCCAAGAAGCTATTCGTCTGGCTGCTCATAAACTTCCGATCAAATGCAAGTTTATAAAACGAGAGGAAGCGGGTGGAGAAGTCCATGAAAAGTAAAGAAGTCCGAGAAATGACTAATGATGAGTTACAAAAAAAATTGGTCAGCCTTAAAGAAGAGTTATTCAATTTACGCTTTCAACTTGCTACCGGACAATTGGATAATCCTATGCGAGTAAAAGATGTCCGTAAAAACATCGCTCGTATTAAAACAGTTCTGCATGAACAAGAACTCAAAGCGGGTCAGGCTTGATTTGACCGGTGCCAGAAGGAGGATTTGTAATGAGTGATCGTGCACTTCGTAAAACACGGATCGGTATGGTCGTTAGTGACAAAATGGAAAAGACAGTGGTAGTTGCTGTTCAACGACTGGTCAGACACCCGCTTTATGGCCGAATTGTAAAACTCACCAGTAAAATTAAAGCGCATGATGAGGCTAATGAATGTAAAGTCGGGGACAAAGTAAAGGTAATGGAGACTCGCCCTCTCAGTAAGGATAAGAGATGGCGTGTGGTCAATATCATTGAAAAAGCAAAATAATTTCGTGAAAGGAGGTACCGGCCGTGGTTCAAACGCAAACCTATTTAAATGTCGCTGACAACTCCGGAGCGAAACGAGTTATGTGTATCAAGGTTTTAGGCGGCTCTAAAAAGCGGTATGCCAGGGTTGGGGATTTGATTGTTGCGGTTGTTAAAGACGCACTACCTCCCTCTGCTGCCAAGAAAGGTACCGGAGCTGCTGGAGTTAAAAAGGGAGATGTCGTTAAAGCGGTAGTGGTCCGTACCACTAAAGAAACTAAAAGGCCGGATGGTTCTTATATCCGGTTCGATGATAACGCCGCTGTAATTTTAAATGAACAAATGAATCCCAGAGGGACACGTATCTTTGGGCCGGTTGCTCGTGAACTTCGCGACAAAAATTTTATGAAAATTGTATCTTTAGCCCCTGAAGTTTTGTAAGGCCCGAGAGGAGGATTTAGATGTCAGTCCGCAATTTGAAAAAAGGCGATGAAGTTGTAGTTATTTCAGGTAAAAATAAAAGCCGCCGCGGTAAAGTTCAAAAAGTCATACCGGATGCTGAAACTATTATCGTGGAAGGTTTGAATTTGGCTAAGAAACATGCCAAACCTACTAAGGCTAACCCTCAGGGCGGAGTAGTGGATAAAGCTTTACCGCTAAATGCCTCAAAAGTAATGGTGGTTTGTTCCGGTTGTAGTCAACCGTCTAGATTACGCAGAGAACGTGCGGTTGATGGCGCTGTCGTTAGAATCTGCCGTAATTGCGGCAAGACTTTGGATTAGTAATGGAGGGAGGTGCGACCAGTGTCGCGGCTTAAACAGAAATACCTAAAAGAAGTATTACCCGGTTTAAAAAGTCGATTTGGATATACTAATGTGATGCAGATCCCGGAGATTAAGAAAGTAATCATTAACATGGGAGTTGGCGAAGCTACTCAAGATGCAAAAGCGATTGATTCGGCTGTCAATGATCTTACTACGATTTCCGGTCAGAAACCGGTAGTGACCAAAGCGAAAAAGTCGATTGCCGCTTTTAAGGTTAGGGCCGGTATGCCGATTGGTTGTAAAGTAACCCTTAGGGGCGAAAGAATGTATTATTTCCTTGATAAGTTGTTTAATATTGCTTTGCCGAGAATTCGGGATTTTAGAGGGACATCTTCGAAATCTTTCGACGGCCGGGGCAATTATACGCTGGGAGTTCGCGATCAATTGATATTCCCTGAGATCAATTATGATAAAGTAGATAAATTACGAGGAATGGATATTGTGATCGTAACCTCTGCAAAGAACGATGAAGAAGCTTTGGAACTTTTGAAGTTAATGGGAATGCCCTTTAGGGCTTAACCAAAAGGAGGGTTAAACATGGCGAAGACTTCGATGGTTATCAGATCGAAACGCACTCCTAAATTTACAGTCCGTAGGCATAACCGCTGTCAAATATGTGGCCGGCCTCATGCCTATATGCGTAAATTTGGAATGTGCCGTATCTGCTTCCGTAAATTAGCCCACCGTGGTGAGCTTCCGGGCATAACTAAAGCTAGTTGGTAATTTTTCTGATTAATCTTAACTCAGCTTTAGCTTGTGTTGCTGAGTCTCCGTTTATGAAGGGAGGTTTTCTTTAAATGGTTATGACTGACCCAATTGCCGATATGTTAACTCGGATTCGAAATGCGACTACCGCTAGAGATAAAGCGGTTGAAGTCCCTTTTTCGAAAATAAAACAAGAATTGGCTAAGATTCTGAAAGAAGAAGGCTATATTCAAGATCAAGAGTTTGTTGATGATGGCAAACAAGGTACGATCCGCATTCATTTGAAATATGTCGGCAAAGAAAATGCAATATCAGGAATTAAACGAATCAGCAAACCCGGTTTGCGGGTTTATGCTCAAAAACATGAGATCCCTAAAGTTTTAGGCGGTTTAGGGATTGCCGTATTATCAACTTCAAAGGGAATTATGACCGATCGTAAGGCCCGGGTTGAAGGGGTCGGCGGTGAAGTTATCTGCTATTTATGGTAAAATATTTATCACTGATCAATGATCATGAACAATTTAAGGTACAAAGATGGTAGTTTACCAGTCATAGTTTTTGGTTCACAATAAGCGTAATAGCTTTGACTGATGACTGTAAACTGGCAATTGAAAAAGATCGGGGGTGTAATTGATGTCTCGTATTGGACGTAAACCTATTGCCATACCCCAGGGAGTACAAGTTGATATTTTGGGAAATACTGTTAAGGTAAAAGGTCCCAAGGGTGAATTAAACCAAGTTGTGCATCCCGACATGAAAGTATCAATGAATAATGGTATAATTACAGTCGAACGGCCGACTGACGAGAAGGAACACCGTTCATTGCACGGATTGACTCGGACTTTAGTCTCGAATATGATCGGCGGTGTTATTAACGGTTATTCAAAGGCTTTAGATATAAATGGAGTAGGATATCGCGCAGCCAAACAAGGTAAAAACTTGGTTTTGACAATCGGATATTCACATCCGGTGGAGATTCAACCATTACCGGGAATTGAGTTTGAAGTTCCCGCTCCCAACAAAATTGTGGTCAAAGGAATTGATAAACAAGTTGTTGGTCAAATGGCTGCTGAAATCAGATCCGTACGTGAACCTGAGCCATATAAGGGCAAAGGTATCAAATATGAGTCCGAAGTTATCCGAAGAAAAGCCGGTAAAACCGGTAAGAAATAAGATTCGGGAAAGGAGTGACTGAAGTGTTCCATAAACCCGACCGTAGTGCCGCTAGAATCCGGCGTCACGTGCGTTTACGTAAAAAGATTTCCGGAACTGCTGAACGTCCAAGGTTAAGCGTGTTCCGCAGTTTGCATCATATATATGCGCAACTAATTGATGATACAAAGGGTATTACCCTGATGGTGGTTTCAACTGTTGAACCTGAATTGAAATCAAAATTGAAGGGTAAATGTGGGAACATTGAGGCAGCTAAGGTAGTTGGCTCTGCTATCGCCCAAAAAGCCATGGCAAAAGGTATTAAACAGGTTGTTTTTGACCGGGGTGGTCAAATATATCATGGCCGGGTAAAAGCCTTGGCAGAAGCCGCCAGAGAAAGCGGCCTGGAATTTTAGGCAAGGGGTGAATTTAAATGAAACGCATCGACCCGACACAACTTGAATTGACCGAAAAGGTTGTCCATATCAACCGGGTTGCTAAAGTTGTTAAAGGTGGTAGAAGATTCAGTTTCAGCGCGCTTGTGGTAGTTGGCGACGGAAAAGGCCATGTTGGAACCGGCCTTGGAAAAGCCGCTGAAGTTCCAGAAGCCATTCGTAAAGGTATTGAAGACGCCAAAAAAAATCTAATCGAAGTCCCGGTAAAAGGTACAACTATTCCGCATCAAATTGAAGGTAATTTCGGGGCTGGTAAAGTCCTTCTGAAACCAGCCGCGCCCGGAACCGGTGTTATTGCGGGTGGAGCTGTCCGCGCAGTTTTAGAATCCGCCGGGATTAGGGATATTTTAACCAAATCACTTGGTTCTTCCAATGCCATTAATGTGGTTAATGCTACGATTACCGGATTAAAGAGCCTCAAAAGAGCCGATCAAGTAGCTGCGACCCGCGGTAAAACTGTAGAAGAGATCCTCGGTTAGGAGGGGAATTTAATGCCAAGAAAAAAAGCTGACGGTAAAACGATCCAAATCACATGGAAACATAGTGGTATTGGCCGTCCTCAAGTTCAAAGGGAAACAATCAAAGCTCTTGGGTTTAAAAGATTATATCAAACCATCGAGAAACCGGATAACCCGGCAATCCGTGGCATGATTAAATCGGTCGAACATTTAGTAGAAGTAAAAGAGGCGTAGGGGGTATCCTCTGATGAAATTATATGAATTGCAACCAGCTGAAGGGGCAAAAAAAGCTCCAAAGCGTGTTGGCCGGGGAATAGGCTCCGGAATGGGAAAAACCTCTACTAAAGGGCATAAGGGTCAAAAAGCCCGCTCCGGTGGGGGCAAAGGGCCGGCATTTGAAGGCGGCCAGACCCCGCTCCAACGTAGATTGCCAAAGCGCGGTTTTACTAATAAATTTAGGCGCGAATTAGTTGAGGTCAATTTAGAAAAGCTCAACATTTTTGATAATGGTACCGAAGTAACACCTGAAGTTCTACTAGAAAAGGGTATTATCAAAAAGCTAGCGGACGGGGTCAAGATTTTGGGGAATGGTAAAATTACTAAAAAATTGACTATTAAGAGTAATGGATTTAGTAAATCGGCAGTTGATAAGATTGAAAAAGCTGGCGGTAAAGCGGAGGTGATTTAATTGCTGGAAGCGATTATAACCGCTTTTAAACTTCCTGATTTAAGGAAAAAGATGATCTGGACATTGGTTTTATTGGGGATTTTCCGGTTGGGTACCCATATACCGGTTCCTGGACCATGGGATCCACGCCGTTTAGCAGATCTCTTCGGCGGAGATAACAATCTCTTTGGCTTATTAGATTTAATGGCTGGTGGCGCCCTTCGGAAGATGTCAGTTTTTGCGATGAGTGTTAACCCTTATATCACTTCATCGATTATCTTGAATCTTTTGACAATGGTCATTCCTAAATTGGAAGCTTTGGCAAAAGAAGGAGCTGAAGGACGCAAGGTTATCTCACAGTACACCAGGTATGGTACAGTACTTTTGGCCCTTATTCAAGGGACGGCAATGGCGCTGGGATTAAGGGGAGCGCTAATGAATCCAACCACGTGGGACTTTGTCTTAATTATATCGACATTGACTGCTGGTTCCGTTTTCTTAATGTGGCTTGGTGAAGTGATTTCCGAACGTGGTATTGGTAACGGTATTTCAATGTTGATCTTTGCCGGTATCGTTGCCCGGATCATCCCGAGCTCGATAGCGACCTTGAGTACAATTGGCTCTAAAGGCGTGGGAGTTTCATTCATTGGTATAATTATCTTCTTGGTAATGGCAGTATTTATTGTGGCCGGAGTAGTTTTCGTTACTCAAGGCGAACGGAAAATTCCGGTTCAATATGCTAAACGAGTAGTTGGGCGTAAAATGTACGGAGGCGGCTCCACTTTCTTGCCAATGAAGGTTAACCAAGCGGGTGTTATTCCAATTATTTTTGCGTCATCATTGTTAGCTTTTCCACCAACCCTTGGGCAATGGCTACCGCATACACATTGGCTGTATAAGTTTTTAGCCGTGTTTTATCCGGGACGGGGTTTATATTTATTCCTATATGCTTTGTTGATTTTCGTGTTTACCTATTTTTATACGGCAGTTACTTTTAACCCGCTGGAAGTATCCAATAATATGAAAAAGTATGGCGGGTTTATACCTGGAATCAGGCCGGGAAAACCGACCGCTGAATATTTAGATCGGGTCCTCACTAGAATTACTCTAGCCGGAGCGCTCTTTTTGACGTTGGTTTCATTACTGCCTTATTTCATGAATTTTATCCCCGGATTTAAGGGATTACAGGTTCAATTTGGAGGTACGGCGCTATTAATTGCGGTTGGGGTAGCTATTGACACTATGAAACAGATTGAAGCGCAGCTATTGATGAGACAGTATGAAGGATTTCTCAAGTAACCGCTCGCAGCAACGTTGTTGATGTGGATTGAATAACCATCATTAACATTTTTAAGTAGGGAGTGCGTCTGATGAATTTGATTCTTCTAGGGCCTCCGGGTGCTGGTAAGGGTACTCAAGCGGAATTTATCATTAAAAAATATGGTATCCCACATATTTCTACCGGCGATATTTTCCGCGCCGCTGTTAAAGAAGGGACGACACTTGGTGTTAATGCTAAGATGTATTTGGACAGCGGCCACTTGGTACCAGACGAAATTGTAGTTGAAATTGTCAAAGAACGATTACAACAACCGGATTGCCGAAACGGGTTTTTACTTGACGGATTTCCGCGGACTATCCGGCAAGCGGATGCCCTCGAAGAATTCTTAAGAAGTTCTAATCGTATAATTAGCGCAGTAATCAACATTGAAGTTGACTTTGAAATTTTACTGGCAAGGATTACTGGAAGACGGGTCTGCCGCAGTTGCGCCGCTGTATATCACATTCAAAACAAGCAGGAAAAGGTAACTGGGGTTTGCGACCATTGCGGCGGTGAGATTTATCAACGGGATGACGATCTTCCGGAGACTGTAAAAAAACGTCTCCAGGTTTATCAAAACCAAACCGAACCTTTAATCAATTACTATCGGGAAAAAGGTTTATTAGAAAGTTTCGACGGACAGGAACCAATTACGGTTTTATTTCACAAAATTTGTGAAGTTTTGGAAGGTAGGCATTAAAATGATTATTCTCAAATCCTCTTCCGAAATTGCGATCATGAGGGTTGCAGGTAGTATTGTGGCCGCAGTGCTTGAGGAGTTGAGAAGGATGATCAATCCAGGAGTCCATTTGAATCAACTTGATAAAAGAGCTGAAGAGTTGACCAAAAGTTTTGGCGCAATACCTGCTTTTAAGGGTTATAATGGATTTCCAGCCTCTCTCTGCGCTTCGGTTAATGAAGAAGTGGTTCATGGAATACCAGGAAATCGAAGTTTAAAATCAGGAGATATTGTCGGCCTGGATTTTGGGGCGATTTACCAAGATTTTTATGCTGACTCGGCAATTACCGTCCCGGTTGGAGAAATCTCCCCCCAAGTGGAGCAATTACTCCAAGTAACCAGAGATGCCCTTTATAAAGGGATTGCCAAAGCAACAGCTGGTAACAGGCTTTATGATGTTTCCGGAGCTGTTCAAGAACATGTTGAAAAGAACGGATTCTCGGTTGTCCGGGATTTCGTGGGTCATGGTATCGGACGTAAAATGCATGAGGCGCCGCAAATCCCTAATTTTGTCGGGAATGATTTCAATCCGAAATTAAAACCAGGGATGACTCTAGCGATTGAACCCATGGTTAATGAGGGCGGCTATGAGGTAGAGGTAGATTCCTTAGATAACTGGACAGTCCGGACCAATGACCGTAAATTTTCAGCCCATTTTGAACATACCATCGCAGTAACCGACGGGGAACCGGAGATCTTAACTTTATATCAGCCAGAACTTCTCCCGGGAAAGGTTTAACGATGCTTGCCACGGTAGAAGGATTGCGCCACGGACAAATGGTACAATCGGTTCAAGGTAGGGATTGTCATCAATATTATCTAATCGTTGGTTTAATCGGAGATAAATATTTAGCTTTGGTCGACGGGGTAAAACACCCGATCGCTAAGCCCAAAAAGAAAAATATCAAACATGTTTATGTTTCAATGTGTATTGATAAGGATTTTGAAGATAGAGTTTTAAAGGGTGAATTAATGCCTAATTCAACGATTATATCGGCGATTGAACGTTTGAGAAATCAACAAGAGGAGGGGGGCCGGTTTCATGGCTAAACAGGATGTTATTGAAGTCGAGGGAACTGTGATTGAGCCATTACCAAATGCTATGTTTAGAGTGGAGTTAGAAAACGGGCATCGTGTATTAGCTCATATCTCTGGTAAAATGAGGATGAACTTTATAAAGATTTTATCCGGGGATCGGGTAACAGTAGAGTTATCGCCTTATGATTTATCCAGGGGCCGGATTATTTACCGCTACAAATAATTCGAATTTAGCCGAGCAACCCTAATCTTGTGTTAACAATAGAAAATAATAAAGTTGGCATAATAAGGAGGATTTTACATGAAAGTCAGACCTTCCGTTAAACCCATTTGCGAACATTGTAAAATCATCAGAAGAAAAGGTTCTTTACGGATAATTTGTACTAATCCTAAGCATAAACAGAAACAAGGGTAAAAAAAGATAACAGGCAATAGGCAAGAGGCGATGATTAAGGGAACACTGGATTTAAACCTTTCGGCTCATGCCTTTCGTCCTGAAAATAAGGAGGTAATCAGATGGCGCGTATTGCAGGTGTGGACTTACCCCGTGAAAAAAGGGTAGAAATAGCTCTGACATATATTTATGGCTTAGGGCGGACCACTTCAAACGAAGTATTGGCAAAAACCGGAATTAACCCAGATACCAGAGTCCGGGATCTCACCGAAGAAGAAATTACTAAATTACGTGAAGTGATTGACCGGGACTATAAGGTTGAAGGCGACCTTCGCCGCGAAGAATCGATGAACATCAAAAGATTGATTGAAATCGGTAGTTATCGTGGCCTGCGTCACCGACGCGGTTTGCCGGTTAGAGGCCAACGTACCAAAACAAATGCGCGAACCCGGAAGGGTCCTAAACGTACTGTTGGGGCCAAACGGAAGAAATAAAGGAGGTAAAGATTAAATGGCCAGGACTGCTACTGCAAAAAAAGGCGTACGGACCCGCAAAAAGGAACGCAAACAAATTGATAGTGGAGTGGCTCACATTCATTCCACTTTTAACAATACCGTTGTCACCATTACCGATACTTCGGGAAATGTGTTGGCTTGGTCAAGCGCCGGGAATATGGGTTTTAAAGGTTCTCGGAAAAGCACACCTTTTGCGGCGGGAATGGCTGCCGAACAGGCTGCCAAAGTCGCTATGGATCATGGGATGAAAAATGTCGAGGTTTATGTAAAAGGGCCTGGAGCCGGACGGGAAGCAGCGATTCGTTCGTTGCAAGCTGCAGGTTTGTTTGTGAATTTGATTAAGGATGTCACACCAATCCCACATAATGGGTGCCGTCCGCCAAAACGTCGTCGAGTATAAATAGGAGGTGTTTGAGACTCTATGGCACGATACACTGAAGCTGCTTGTAGATTATGCCGTCGTGAAGGCGAAAAACTTTATTTAAAAGGGGAACGCTGCTATACTAATAAATGTAGTGTTGGCCGGCGAAGCTATGCCCCTGGAGAACACGGCCAGGATCGAAAGAAAATTTCCGAATATGGATTGCAATTAAGGGAAAAACAAAAACTACGAAGGATTTATGGTGTTTTAGAACGGCAATTTTCAGGGTACTTTTCATTGGCTGAGAGTAAAAAAGGGATCACCGGTGAAAATTTGCTTCAAATTCTGGAGTGTAGATTAGACAATGTTATCTACCGACTAGGTTTTGCAGCTTCACGGAAAGAAGCCCGACAATTGGTACGGCATGGCCATTTCCTGGTTAACGGCAAAAAAGTAAACATACCTTCTTTTCTTATTAATGCGGGAGATGTTATTAGTATTAAAGAAGGCAGCCTTGATTCGCCAAAAATTAAGGAAGTTCTAGAAGGCACCGCAAGCCATACCGCTCCGGAATGGCTTGAAGTAGATGTCAATAGCCATAGCGGCAAAGTTAAGGCCTTACCGCTTCGCGAACAAATTGACATACCTGTTCAAGAACATTTGATTGTTGAGTTGTATTCCCGGTAAAAATTAGTAATTGTTTTACGATTTGTTATGATCTACTTTGTTAAATTTAATGGGATAAATAAGTTTAAAACAGCTGATTTAACGAGGTAGGAATTTAAGAAGGAGGGTTAATTATTGATCGAGATTGAAAAGCCCAAAATTACCATAGATGAAACTGATGACCCAGAACGTTATGGAGTCTTCGTCGTTGAACCTTTGGAAAGAGGCTATGGAACTACACTGGGCAATTCGCTAAGGCGGATCCTCCTCTCTTCCCTACCGGGGTATGCAGTAACATCAATTAAAATCGATGGGGTTCTTCACGAGTTTTCAACGATTCCGGGGGTTGTTGAGGATACCACTGATATTATTTTGAATTTAAAACAACTGATAGTGAAGGTTAATGGGGATTGTCCGAAAAAAGCTTACTTGAACATTAAGGATTCCAAAAGGGTAACTGCTGCTGATATTGAAGTATCCAGCGAGGTGGAAATCCTTAATCCAGACCTTTATCTGGCCACTGTTTCCGACGGTGGGGTTTTAAAAGCGGAGATTACCATTGACCGAGGCCGGGGTTATTTGACGGTGGAGCGGAATAAAAATGCTGAGAACATAATTGGCGTCATTGCGGTTGATGCTCACTTCTCTCCGGTAAATAAAGTAAATTATGTGGTTGAGCATACTAGGGTCGGTCAGATTACCGATTATGATAAATTGGTTTTGGAAGTCTGGACTGACGGAAGTATCAGCCCGGTAGAAGGGGTTTCATTAGCTGCTAAAATCATGACTGAGCACTTAATGCTGTTTGTAAATCTAAGTCAAACTGCAGGCAAAGCTGAGATTATGGTAGAGAAAGAGGAAGAATCAAAGAATAAGATTTTAGAAATGACCATTGAAGAGTTGGATCTCTCAGTCCGATCCTATAATTGCCTGAAACGGGCAGGAATTAACAGTGTTGAGGAATTGACCCGTAAAACTGAAGAAGATATGATGAAAGTTAGGAATCTGGGCCGGAAATCTTTGGAAGAGGTTGATCAAAAACTGGTAAGTTTAGGGCTCTCATTACGAAAGTCAGAAGAATGAGCTCTTGCTTAGTTGTTAAGGAGGATTAAAGAGATGCTGAAACGAAAGTTAGGACGCTCTTCAGCGCACCGGAAAGCGATGTTCAGGGCGTTGGTAACTGCATTAATTGCCAATGATAAGATAGTAACTACTGAGATTAAAGCGAAAGAAGCCCGCTCCATGGCTGAAAAAGTAATTACATTAGCCAAAAAGGGCGATTTACAGTCCCGTCGTTTAGCGGCTGAAGTTATTACCCAACCGGAAGTCTTACAAAAACTGTTCGAGACTACCGCCGGCCGTTACACCGACCGTAATGGTGGATATACCAGAATCCTGAAGGTCGGACCTAGACGAGGCGATGCCGCGCCCATGGTTATCTTGGAGCTTGTTTAAATTAAATGACGAAATTAATCGCGATGAATGGGGTCGGCTTTGGGTATCCGGGGCAGGCCCCAATCCTTTATGAAGTCAATTTTCAAATTAATCAGGGGGATCGAATTTCGGTCTTAGGTCCGAACGGAAGCGGTAAGAGTACCATGGCGCTTTTAATAGCCGGGTTACTCGCGCCTACTTCGGGAGAGATTAACCGATTTGGGCGAAAACCAAGTATTGGGGTTGTCTTTCAAAACAGCCGGCGTCAAATGGTTGGCGCCACAGTGGAAGATGATTTAGCTTTTGGCTTAAGCCTTCAGAATATGGCGACAGGTGAACTTCAAAATAAGGTTGAAAATTTTTTATCTAAATTTAACCTAACTGCCAAGCGGCATTGCAATATCAACCAACTTTCCGGAGGGGAGTTGCGCCGTCTGGCTTTAGCGGCTGTTCTAATCACTGAGCCTCAAATTTTAATCTTGGATGAACCTTTAGCAATGCTAGATAAGAAAAATCAAGTTTCTTTCCTTAATTGCCTTTTAGATAATGTTCCACCGGAATTGGCGATTATCTGGTTTGATCATGAGGTTCGAAGTATCAGGCATTCTAAAAGTTGGATGGTTTTAACAGAAAGCGGCGAACTTAATCGAGTATCCCTAAATGAGCTTAATTCAAGGGTATATTTAACTCAACAAAGCTTAACTCCTGCTCCATTACAGGAGTTAGAATGGCAATTACCGGGGCGGGTTACCGGAGCAATTTTTGGACCGGAGAGGATTAAATTTGATTGAGGTCAAATCTTTATCTTATATTTATAATTGGAAAAACCCTTATCAAACACTTGCCCTTGATGATGTGTCGTTCACAATCAACCGGGGGGGAATAGTCGGCATAATTGGCCCGAGTGGTTCAGGGAAAAGCTGTTTATTAAGGTGTTTAGCCGGTGTTTTAACTCCAACTTCCGGAGATGTTACACTGACTGATCAAAGGATAACTTTGCAAGATATAGGCTTGATCATTCAAGAACCTGAGATTCAGTTTTTCAATGAGACGGTTTACCAAGAAGTAGCGTTTGCCTTAGAAAATCGTGGTTTAAATCGGGAAGCTATTGATAAAATTGTCAAACTCACCTTAAAAAAAACCGGGTATCCCGGAAAACCAGATCAATCCCCTTTTCGCTTAAGCGGCGGTGAGCAACGAAGAGTAGCTATCGCTAGCATTTTGACTCTCAATCCCGAAGTTTTATTATTAGATGAGCCCACCGTTGGCCTTGACTTTAATGGTTTAGAGATGATTTCCCAAATAATCGACAGTTTTCGATTGGAGAATAAACCGGTGCTGATCGTCAGCCATGACTTGGATTTTCTTTATCGGAAGGTAGATAGGTATCTGGTTTTGAATGAGGGAAGATTGGTGGCTGATTTCAACAAGGTTGATTTTGACCGTAAAATTGGGCTGTTAACTGAGATCGGATTGGCTATCCCGGAGATTATCGAGTTTAAACAGAAGGAAATGCCTTTAAATCTAAAACAGGAATTGATGGAATTAGGGTTATGAATATTATTGGTATTTATTATCCGGAACGTACATTTTGGCATGGGCTAGATCCACGCAGTAAAATGGCGGCTGTTTTCGCAATGATGTTGATGATATTAGCAAGCCGGGGAATCAGGCTCGGTTTGGTTTGTTTGATAACTGTTTTGTTGTACCGTACCTCCAGATTACCCTGGCAGATAGAATGGGATATTATTTTGAAATTCAAATGGTTTCTATTAATACCATTCGGTGTTAATTTGTTGATCCCGTTTATTCAGCAGAGTTGGTATTTGACATTGGTAGGTAATTTTTCCCAAGCCTTAAGTATCTTACTTCGTCTTATAGCTGTTTTATTGGTAGCTACTTGGTTGAGTTATGTCACTAAACCCATGGTTTTGGTGGAGGGTATTTCCAGATTGATCAGGCCGTTTGAACGTTTCGGTATTGGCGGGCTAGATATCCCATTGATGATGGGGTTGGTAATTAGGTTCATACCGGAATTGTTTTACGAGAGTGAAAACATTTTAATAGCCCAAAGAATTAGGGGTATTAATCCGGGATTTAATGTTAAAAACGGTTCGGGCTGGATTAAGAGCACAATTATCCCGGTGTTTTTGGCTAGTATCCGTAAGGCTGCCGCTTTGGCAGTGGCTATGGAAGCAAGAGGTTACCGGCCGGGAATGAGGCGTAGCCCCATTGAACAACTGAAATTGAGGTATCAGGATTACCTTGTAATTGGATTATCATTTCTGTTAATAGTTTGGCAAACCATTGAAGTTTGGTGATTTATGTGGAAAGCCCCATCCGTAACTTAAAGTTAGTATTAGCCTATCAGGGGACAAACTATGCCGGGTTTCAACGCCAATTAAACGGCCCCACCATCCAAGGTATTTTAGAAGATGGCCTTTCCCGAATATTAAATATTAAAACCACTATCATTGGAGCTGGTAGAACTGACGCCGGGGTCCATGCCCGGGGGCAGGTGGTCAACTTTAAAACCGCTAACCCACTCCAGGTTGATAAATTACATAAGGCTCTCAACAGTATTTTACCTGAAGATATCCTAATCCAAACGGTAAAAGAGGTTGATTTGGAGTTTCATGCCCGTTATTCGGCTAAAAATAAAACATACTCCTATTCGATTTATAATGATAAGTTACGGCCCCTTTTTAATCGGGACTTTGTTTACTATTATCGTCATCAACTGGACGTCAGTATGATTCAGAAGGCGATCCCTATTCTGACTGGGAAACATGATTTTAAAAGCTTTCAGGCCGCCGGATCAGCAGTTGCCAATACCATTAGGACGATTAACTTTTGCCAGTTGGCACAGACAGGTCCACTGATCAAGATAACCATCAATGCCGACGGATTTCTTTATCATATGGTTCGAAATATTGTCGGGAGTTTAATCCTGGTAGGTAATGCTAAGTTAACCGTGGATTCTTTTATGATTGTCCTTGAAGGGAAAGACCGTACTATCGCCGGACCGACAGCTCCGGCTCAGGGCCTTTGTTTGGAGGAAGTATATTATTAGTTAGTCAGTATCAGTCTCCGCTTAACGTGAATCGGCAAGTATTGATAGCAGTTTCGAAGAGGTGAAGAGATGAAAAACCGATTATCCGGGAAAATACTACTATTTATCATTCTGATCTACATCTGGATCGTAACGGTTTCCCAAGCCTTACCATTAGAAAACCTTCATCCTAACGATCAACCAATCATTATTTTTTCCATCGATAAAGTGGAAAGCGTCGAACTGCTGAAATGTAATCTTCCAGCTATCCGGGAGTTCCTTGAGGAGTCAGCCTGTGGCCTAATGAATGTTCGTACCGGGACTGGTTATAACAATTCCGAAAGCGGCTATTTAACCTTAGGGAGCGGTAACCGAAGCGTTACCCCGCCGTATCACGGAGGCGCTTATAAACTTGAAGGTTCATCGGCGTCAGGCAAAGCAAGCTCTTTTTGGAGATGGAGCACAGGTATTGAAGGTGAAAAAAATGATTTAGTAGTGCCTGAAATAGGTTGGATTTTAAATCGTTCCGAAAGTGAGGACTTATCGGTTCAGCCTGGATTATTAGGTGAAATTTTTAGGATTAATGGTTGGAAAACCTTCCTAATTGGCGATAAAGATACGTTTATCGAACCTAGCCGTTCCGGAGCTTATGCCATAATGGATCGAGACGGTATTGTCGATAGCGGCATGGTTGGCGCAGAAATAAATATACCGGACCAATCTTTTCCATACCGATACCGTTTTAATCCCGAACAAGTATTAGCTGAAATAAGCCGATTATTAAAACCTCGTAGCCTTATCCTGGTTGAATTTGGGGATTTTGCCCGGTTAGACCGGTTCCGCGAAGAGATGCTCCCTGAGCAGTACATAAAGTTAAAGCAGGAAGCCTGGGAACGCCTGGCCCTCTTTATCCAAAATAGGCCAGCCGGGCACTATCGGATGGTGATGTTGAGCCCTTCATTATCAAAGGAAGGGATTAGCAAACGGAGTATGCTGGCTGCGATTGTGATCCGGGGCGCCGGATACAAAAAAGGGTTGTTAACCTCTGGAACCACTAACTGGTACGGGTTAGTGGCCAATATTGATCTATTACCGTCATTAATTAGTATGGCGGGGTTGCAAGCAATGGACTCTTTCTCCGGGAGAGTAATTCGTTCACTTGCTTCACAAGATCACCTGGAAAAATTAGAGAAAATAAACCATAAAATCAATATGATGAATTCTTCACAACGTTCCTTACTAGATTGGTATTTATGGATTATTTCCACCGGTTGGCTGGCTGTTACTCTTAGTATAATTTTAAAAAAGAGGCTTGGTAGCGGATTTTTATTAATAATAGTTGCCGTTTTACCTTTCGCGATGTTAATGTTGCCTATGTTGCCGACGGGTACATGGCATGAAGGCGGTTTATTCTTATTAACTATCGGTTTTACAGTAATTTTAATGAAACTAAAGACAGCTAATCAACGTTACTTAATCCTTTCAGCATTATTATGGGGCGGGCTAATTATGGACCAGATCACCGGCTGGAACCTGATTCGCTTTTCAGCATTGGGATATAGCGCTGTAGCAGGTTCAAGGTATTATGGGATGGGCAATGAATATATGGGTGTTTTTCTAGCGGTTTCTTTAGTTTTGGCCCATTTAATCACTCAAACCGCCAAACGGAAATGGCCTGCCCTATTAATTTTATTCCTCTCAGTCTTTACCCTGGGATGGCCCCAATTGGGGATTAATTTTGGAGGAACCTTGGCTGCGTTGGTTGGCTTCTCATTTTATGCCGTTAATTTATACAGTTTAGATTGGAATAACAGGATACTCTGGGCTGGTTTCGGGGGACTAATTTTGGTAGTCGTTTTTGTTGGATTATGGGATAATTTTAGGGAACCGGATGTCCAAACTCATTTAGGGCGTTTTTTTCAATTGCTAATCGATCAAAACCTGGGCCAGACTTGGCAAATTTTTTCCAGAAAAGCTGCTATGAATTTAAAATTATTAATCTATAGCGCTTGGACCAAGACAATCATGCTAGCGTTAGGGATTGGTATTTTAAAACGGCTGACTACTAAAGAAATAATGGTTGAAGCAAGAGAAAGGCTAGTTTGGCATTCGCTCCTGATCTCTGGATTTGCGGCGTTGTTGATTAATGACTCAGGTGTAGTAGCCTTTGGGACTTGTTTAGCGTATGGTTTTACTTACTTTTTAAGCCGGTATGAGGAGAAGGTGTTTTTACAATAATTTGAAAACGTATTCCTTATTGGTTCTCTAATAATCCCCATTATAGAATTTTCATAATCCAAACACTAGCTTGAACTCGCCGTGATGGATATTCTCAGCTATTAACCTTCCAACACCCAAATTGGCTGGAGGTAATGAATAATTCAATTCCTAAACGATTCTGTCCAAAGGGCAGGATTTTTTTGCTGATTATGGAATACTCTCATCTACTAGAAAGGAGCATTCTTTTGGCTTCTAAGACAATTACAGTCTCCCAACTCACCTACGCTTTGAAACGGTTGCTCGAGGATAACTTTTTGCTTGAGGGCGTCTGGATTCAGGGTGAAATTTCCAATTTCACCGCCCATTCTTCCGGGCATTTATACTTCACCCTTAAAGACGCGGGCGCTTGTATTAAGTGTGTGATGTTCAAGTCCCAAGCCTGGAGTTTGAAGTTTAAACCTGCCGATGGCCAAGAGGTGGCCATCAGAGGGAGGATCGGCATATATGAAAAGAGCGGCCAATATCAGCTCTATGTTGAAGAAATGGCCGCGTCTGGCTTGGGAAGCCTTTACCAAGCATTCGCTAGGTTAAAAGAAAAACTGGACCAGGAGGGCTTGTTTGATCTTGAACGTAAACGTAAATTACCGCCATTGCCCCAAAAAATCGGAGTAATTACCTCCCCGACCGGGGCAGCGATCCAAGATATCATTAAAATTTTACGGCGCCGTTGTCCCAACGTGGACATCCTAATTTTTCCCGCCCAAGTCCAGGGGGAAGAAGCCCCGTCAAGCCTGATCAAGGCTTTAAATGACGCGGCCCGGTTTCAAAACTTAGATTTGATAATTATCGGGCGGGGCGGAGGTTCACTCGAGGAACTTTGGGCTTTTAACGATGAACAATTGGCCCGGGCAATTTCCACTTTTCCAAAGCCGGTAATTTCCGCTGTCGGCCATGAAACCGATTTTACCATCGCTGATTTTGTAGCTGATTTGAGGGCTCCG
Organism: Bacillota bacterium; assembly: GCA_023415835.1. Lineage (GTDB taxonomy): Bacteria > Bacillota > UBA4882 > UBA8346 > UBA8346 > JAAYHS01. The sequence continues at coordinate 2,986 of JAEZJK010000094.1, read as the reverse complement.
ACCCCTTCGGGGGCGGCGGAATTAGCGGTCCCCGATCAACAAAGCCTATCCCGTCAGGTTAACCAATATCAAAACCGTTTATATCAGGCAGTCAACCGTAAACTTCAAAATGAACGCCGGGTTTTGCAGAAAATAACCCAGAGCCGGGTATTGGCTTTTCCAAAGCAGTCATTAAATATTCGCCGACAAGAAGTTGACCTTTTAAATGAGAGATTGATCCGGGGAATCAAGCAAAGCCTTATATTGCGCAGGGAACGATTTTTAAAGGTGTTGGGGCAATTGGATACATTAAGCCCATTGGCTACCTTACAAAGGGGGTACTCAATTGTCCAAAAGGCCGATGGTACTTTTATTAAAGACCTGTCCCAAGTAGAAACGGGAGATCCTTTAAAAATAACCTTAACTTCGGGAATAATCAATTGTAAAGTATTATCTAAGGAGAGTCCGGGATGATTACTGAAAAAGAAACTAAACCAAATGAAAGAAGTTTCGAAGAAGCTATCGCTCGATTGGATGAGATTGTGCAACGGTTGGAAGCTGGCAATATTGCTTTGGATGAGAGTTTAAATTTGTTTGAAGAAGGAATCGGGCTTGCCAAATATTGTTCGGAAAGATTGGATGCTGCGGAAGGCCGGCTTCAGGTTTTAATGGGTTTTGAAAACGGCCAACCGAAACTGGCTGATTTTAAACAGGATGAGGGATAAAGACCGTTACGCGTTAAACATACGGCGTTACGCGCGTGGCTGTGAATCAGGTTAGATAAAAAACAAGGTACGTTATTTTATTGCCTATTTAGAAAATGCTACCGATGCTTGTTGATCCACGTCAATTTCATTTTCATAATTTCACGTAGGTTAATTGGATATTGACATGGACGACTACCTATTGCCCGGAACGATTTTAATGATTTTACGCGTGACGTTTAGACGATTAACGAGTAACGAATAAGAGGAGGATTAGTTTGGCTGTGAACCGAGAAGAATTCATCCAAGCGTTACGGGAACGCGAGGCCAAAGTAGTTGAACGTTTACAACAGGAAAAATATAGCCAAAGTTTTAATCCAAAGGAGTTACGGGAGGCGGTATATTCGTATTTGACCCGTCCGGCCAAACGATTACGCCCGGGTATCCTCCTTTTTTCCTGTGGAGCGGTAGGCGGAGACGAGCGGCGGGCTCTTCCGGCAGCTGCCGCGGTAGAAGTTTATCATACTTGGACGCTGGTACATGATGATATTATTGATAACGATGCCAAAAGGCGCGGATTTCCTACCGTCCATGAACAATTCAGGGCTCATGCCCTAAATGAAGGTTATTCCGAGCGTGAGGCTATCGACTATGGGTGCAATATGGCGATTTTGGCCGGTGATCTTCAACATGCTTGGTCAATGGAATTGCTCCTGGAATCAGTAGCCTTAGGGGTCAAAAAGGATGTAGTTTTGGATTTGGCCGCTAGGTTAACGGGTTTAACCAAGAGATTGCTTGAGGGAGAAGCGTTGGATGTCCTTTATTCGAAACGGGGCATCAGCGAACTTAGTGAAAGCGACATTCTGACAATGTTGGAATTAAAAACAGGTATCCTTTATGAGTTTGCTGGTATTGCCGGTGCTTCAATCGGGTTAGATCAAATGATAAATGAAAACAATATGATTATGGCAATCGGCTCTTTTGCCCGAAAATGCGGTACCGCTTTTCAACTTCAAGACGATATTTTAGGGATTATAGGCGATGAAAAACTTTTGGGTAAACCGGTGGGATCCGATATTCGGGAAGGAAAACGGACGGTAATTGTGTTGCATGCTTTTCAAAACGCCGGTAAACAAGAACAAGAGTATCTTCTGAACTGGTTAGGGAATCCGGCTGTATCGGCGGGAGAAATTGAAAAAGTAAAGCAAATATTAGTTGAATATAATGGAGTAGAGTACGCCAAGAGTATGGCCAATAAAATAATTAACCAGGCAACCGCAGAACTTTCTTTATTACCGGATTCAAAGTTTAAAAGCCTTTTATTAACTTGGGCTGACTATGTAGCTAACCGTGAGTTATAAAAAATAGTTTGACAGACAGCATTAAACCAGGTAATATTTTTTTGAGATTGATCTAATTTGTTATTCAGAATTGAGGCGGGAAATTGCATAATATTTTTAAAGAACTACCGAATAATGAAATTCTTTTGACTTCATTAACCGCTTGGTTTATAGCACAGTTAATTAAGGGTATATTTTATTTTTTAAAAGAAAAGCGGGTTAACTTTCGGCGTTTCGTTGGAGCGGGAGGAATGCCCAGTTCTCATTCGGCTTTGGTTGCCTCCCTCGCTACCGCAGTGGGGATCCGTATGGGTTGGGATCATGCCTTAACTGCAATTACGCTGATTTTTGCCGTAATTGTAATGTACGATGCGGCCGGGGTTAGGCACGCCGCAAGCCGTCAAGCGATAACCTTAAATAAAATTATTGACGAATTATTTGAAGAAGGCGAATTACATCAAGAACGGTTAAAAGAGCTCCTGGGCCATACACCGATCGAGGTGATTGCTGGAGCGACTTTGGGTGTAGTAATGGCGTTTTTGTTACTTAAGTGGGTATGAACTTAGTAGCCGGGATCCAGGAGACAGGAGTCAGTTCTCCGGATCCCATAATCTTTCCGGTTTATACTTTACCGGATTTTTATTTCCCGGTTTTACTTTTGCCAAGGATCCGAAGCTTCGCTTATATTACTGGCTCCTATCTGACTTCTCGGCTCCCGGCTATTGCCCTTAAGTTACCCTCTCTTGTCCTGGAAACAGTTTTTTCGGTAGAACCATAAAAAATATGTTATAATAGTATTAAAACGAGGGGATGGTGTAGTATCCTAGTCAGGGCAACCATCTTCGAAGACGGGCCTAAAAATCCGTTTCGGGCACATCGATGAAGTCCCTGGTGCTGGCCGCCGACGCCCAGTCGGGAGTTGGTGCTGGGGGTTAAGGGGATGGGGCGATCTACAATGGCATG
>JAEZJK010000090.1 GCA_023415835.1 Bacillota bacterium | reverse complement strand
CTTTTCGAGTGTGTACAACCGATTCCAATCATACATTGCCGATAGCGCCAAATCTATTAAACCAAGAGTTCAAAGTAGACCGGCCGAATGCAGTATGGGTAACCGATATAACCGAATTCAAAACGTCAAACGGGAAGCTTTACTTGGCAACGATCAAGGATTTATTTCACAAAGAGATTGTGGTTGGGCTTTAGCCAACCACATGTGGACGGAACTGTGCCTAGAAGCATTCAGAAATGCAATCATGAGGCATCACCCTCCGAAGGGATTAATCCATCATTCCGACCAGGGTAAACAATATTGTAGCGAAATCTATCTTGAAGAACTTGAGAAATACGGAATCATCCGAAGCATGAGCCGTAAGGGTAATTGTTAGGAAACGCCTGTGCTGAAACCTTCTTTAGCACTATAAAATCAGAGCGGCTTCATCATCGGACATACAAAAATCTTGAAGAAGCTAGATTGGATATCTTCTGGTATATCGAACTGCTTCTATAATCGCCAGCGTAGACATCAAGCACTTGGTAATATTACTCCGGCTGCATTTTTGAAAGAATATTACCAGATGAAAAAAGCGGCCTAGTATACGGAAATTCGATAATTCAAGAAAACGTGAGTTCCTGAGCAAAAACCTAACTCTTGACTGTCTGTTTTATCGAGAAATGGTCATAATTCTTTTTAGCCATAGTTGCGGCCTCACACTAAAACCCGGCCTGTCCAGACCGGGTAATCATATCTTCAAATGTTATTGCTGCTAAAAAAATCGAATCCCTATCATCCATTATCAGGATCTTATTTCCGCAATGTCTCAGGAAAAAATTACAATCTAATCCAAGATTCGGCATTGCCGGAAACATTCCTGCCTAAATTATTAAAATTTTTCAAAAAATTCCGAAAAACCTGAACAAAGTGGATTTTTATTTTACGGTTGCTTCGCTCAAATACAAAAACCCGGCACACCTTCAGGCCGGGTTATCACAGTTTCTTCAGTTTCTTTATTTCTGCTTTACTGTAGCAATCGGAAGGATGAAAAAAGCATCAAAGGCTAAACATTCACCATTCTTGCCTCAAGCCTTGTGCTCCATGCCTTTTCCCAAATCAAAAATACATCTTAATAAACCTCAAAATATCATTATAAGTCACCAGCACTCCCAAGACCAACATTGCCATTAACCCAACCATCTGGGCGGCGGCTTTTTGTTCCGCTGAAAATTCCTTCCGGAATAACTTTTCCAGCAGCAAAATCACAATCCAGCCTCCGTCCAACAGCGGTAAGGGAATCGGTAACATGTTAAAGATGAAAAGGAACAAACTGATTTGAATCAATAGGAAGAAAGTATGGTATAACGGCAAACCGGAACTTTGCTCGATTACCGTCACCATACCGATTGGCCCCATTACTCCCCCTTTAAAAGCCAAGGAGATAATTTGCCCAAATGATTTAAAAAACTGCCCGATAAAATCCCAGGTATAAACGACAGCTATTTTGGCGGCCTTCCCGATGGATGTCCTTTCATAATTAGGAACTGGGCTAATCCCGATCAGATAACGTTTTTCGATTGGATTATAAAACGGGGTAATCTTCTTTTCAATGACCTGGTTCTGGCGTTCCAGGGTTATTTTGAGGGTCCGTCCCTCGGACTTGGCGACTAACTTTGGAATATCCTGCCATTCTTTAACCGGGTTCTCATCGATGGCCACTATTTTATCCCCCGGTTTCAACCCGGCTTCAAATGCGGGCGATCCGGGAGTGGCTTGCTCGATAATCGGCGCCGGGCTTTTGATACTGCTTGGAAGTCCCACAAAAGCCGCCATCAGAAAGATTAATAACATCGCCAAGATAAGATTAAAAGTTGGGCCGGCGGCAATCACGGTTGTTTTTTTCCAAAGTGAAAGATAATTAAAGGATTCTTCGGGCTTAACCGGCTCAGCCTCCGGATCACCCTCTAAGGCCATATCCATTCCGGCGATCTTACAAAAACCCCCTAGTAAAATCCAGCGAAACGAATACTGGACGCCTTTCCAGTTAAATTTACCGATTAGCGGACCAAACCCGACCGCAAATTCATAGACCTTAACCCCAAACATCCGGGCTGTAATAAAGTGGCCGAACTCGTGAACCACTACTAAAAAGCTTAACAATAAGAGGGTTTTCCAAATCGCATTAAAATCAAATCCCAAGATAGTTCCTCCCCTGCTCGATTATTTTCCCGGCCCGAACCCGCGCCCAGGAATCGACTGCCAAGATCTCTTCCAATCCCGGATCCTTCGCAAAACTTTCTCTTTGATATTCTTCCACCACTTCGGAAACGATACTGATGATATCGATAAATTTAATTTTCCTCATTAAAAAGGCTTTTACCGACTCTTCATTGGCGGCATTCATCGCCGCCGGCATACCGCCGCCGTAACGCCCGGCTTGATAAGCCAGTTCAACCGCTGGGAATAGCCTAAAATCAACCGGATTAAAATTTAAACGAGCGCCTTTCAACAAGTCCAACTTGGGAAAGGTATTCGGCAGGTGTTCCGGATAGGTGAGCGCATACTGGATCGGCAGCCTCATATCGCAAAGCCCCATTTGAGCCAGGTGCGAACCGTCCGCCAATTGCACCAAAGAGTGAATAATACTCTCCGGATGAATTACTGCCCCAATCCGGTCAAAACTCATTCCAAAAAGCCAGTGGGCTTCAATAATCTCCAATCCCTTATTTAACATAGTGGCGGAATCGATGGTAATTTTGCCGCCCATATTCCAATTGGGATGATTTAGGGCTTGTTCTAGCGTAACGTTGGCCAAATCTTCAGAACGATAATCCCGGAATGGCCCGCCGGAGGCGGTCAAAATCAAACGTTCAACATCGGAAGGCTTTACACCTTCCAGGCATTGAAAGATAGCGCTATGTTCGCTGTCAACCGGAAGTATTCTGACATTATTTCGGGCAGCGGCAGGCATGATAATTGAACCGGCCGCCACCAAGGTTTCCTTGTTCGCCAGCGCTATCATTTTCCCGGCGTTGATCGCCGCCAAAGTAGGTCCAATCCCAATCGAACCGACTACCGCCGTTAACACCAGATCCACTTCCGGTAAAACAGCAATCTCCTTCATACCTTCGGTCCCTGTCAAGACGCTAAGCTTTAGCCCGGAAACCAGCTCGCTCAATTCCGAAAGTTGTAACGGGGAATTAATCACCAGATATGAGGGTTGATATTCCCGGGCCTGTTCCGCCAGGAGGCGAATATTAGAACCTGCCGCCAGCGCTATTACCTTAAACCGATCCGGAAACTGATCCACAACTTCCAGGGTTTGGCGTCCGATTGAACCGGTGGAGCCAAGAATCGCTAATCGTTTAACCATTTTGCACCTGCTGTCGCTATCAAATTGATGGATCCAACCCACCGGCATTCTTGAAGTGTAGGGCCCGGAAGGCGGCCCGAAGGGTAATTACTAAGATAGGTCCGAATAAAATCCCGGTTAACCCAAAAAGTTTCATACCCAGATAGACCAAAAAGATTACTGCTAAGGGGTGGATTTGTAAATTCTCCCCGATTAATTTGGCCTCGCCGAGCTGCCGGAGGAAGAGTACAAAAAAATACAGCACCACCAGCCAGATCGTTTGATAATAATTTTTAAATAAGCAAAATATCAATATTAACGGCAAATAAAGCATTCCCGGTCCCACCACCGGGATAAAATCCAGAATCCCGGCTAAGAATCCGTAAGCAATAGCCCCGGGAATCTTTAAGAGCCAAAAGGTCAAGGCGGTTAAGGCCGACGTTAAAACCGCCAGCATAATTTCGGCGCGGATAAAACTAATAAAAGCGGCAATTACCTCCTCTTTCACTTGGATAGTAAGCGGCCGCCAATTTTGAGGCATATTTTCGTAAAATAACCCGCTAAAGAATTTTTTATCCCGACTGATAAAATAAGCGGTGACCCCGCCCAACCCCATTGCTAATACTACTTTGGGAAAGGTAGGAACCAAATTAACGACCCAGGCGACAATTGAGCGGAACAGCCCTTCGATCGCATCCGGCCGAGCCAAATAGTTTTGAAAAAATCCATCCGGGACTTGAAAATGAGCCCCTAAAAAAATAATTATGCCTTCCCCCAACCCAAGCAGTTTCTTCACAAAAACCGGGATTTTAGGAAGAATCCTTAAAGCCTCTTGATAAGAGACTAAAAAAACGATCCCCGTGATACTTAACAATGAGAAAAGAGTAATAGCCAAAACCAAAGATACTGCCAGTTTTCGATTCATTCCTAAACCGGTTTCCGCTTGTTTAATAACCGGTTCAATCAGGCAAGCCAGAAAAATTCCAAGCAAAAAGGGAGCCAATATCGGAAAAAGGTATTGAAAACCCAAAATTAAACCGAGACAAATTACAGCGACCCATAGGAAAATTCTTAGATCATTTTTCAAGGTTAAACACCGCTATCTAAATCAGTTGGCAGTTGACAGTCACCTGGTTAGCAGCTTTTCATACTCCTTCTAGTGATCAAAACCCTAAAATTTCAAAAAATACGGTTCAAAGCAGATAACCATGTAGTATACGACTGGCGCCGAAAGGAGCAGGCTGTCAAAGCGATCCAATACTCCCCCGTGCCCGGGTAAAAAATGACCGGAATCTTTTACGCCGGCACTCCGTTTGATAACCGACTCCACTAAATCTCCGAACTGGCCTGCCACTACAACTAAAGAGCCTAAAATTAACATTAAGGGGGCTGGTTTATGAAAAGACCATCCCAAAACCGCAGCCATCAATAAACCTCCGCCTAATCCCCCTATCGAACCTTCAATACTTTTTTTGGGGCTGATCTTCGGGCTGAGTTTATGTTTACCAAAATTAACCCCGATAAAATAGGCTAACGAATCATTGGCCCAGGTGACTAAGACGGTAAAGAGGACATAAAATAGGCCATTCTGCCCCGGGATGAATCTTAATAGTAAGATATATGCAAACATGAAACCAATATAGACCGTTCCAAATAAATTAGCGGCGGCATTGGCCAACCCCTGTTCAGGATCGCCTCTAAACAATTCATTAATGAAGATAGTGATAAAAACGATGATTAATACTAAGGATAAAGTCCGCTCGCCGATACTAAGCGATTCCAAGGGATTGAGCCCGAAATTACCGGCAATTACATGGATTAACGCCAGTAAAAGTAATGAGCAGAATATCATCACTCCCGTTTGGGAATGCAAATTTTGTTTTTTAATTAAATCGGCGTATTCCAAAATAGCTAAAGTTGTTAATAAACCAACCGCTAAAGTAAAAGGCAGCCCACCAAAGTAGATCAGGGTCAGTAATAATGCTCCACCTAATACTCCCGAAATCAACCTTTTAATCATTCTCCCGGCCCTCCTCCCTTTACTTTTCCAAAACGGCGTTCACGGCGGCTGAATGCTTCAAACGCATCCAACAAGTCATTTCGTGAAAATTCCGGCCAGTAGCGCTCAGAGAAATATAGCTCGGTGTATGCCATCTGCCAAATGAGAAAATTACTGATCCGCCGTTCCCCGCCGGGACGAATTAATAAATCAGGGTCGGGTTGTCCAGCAGTAAATAAACCTTTGGCGAAGTCCCCTTCTTGTAATAATTCCGGATCAAGCTCACCTTTTTTTACTTGGCGGGCTACCCCTTTGATAGCGGCCAAGATTTCAGCGCGCCCTCCATAGTTAAGGGCGATATTAAGCACCAGGGCACCATTGTTAGCGGTCAGCTTTTCACTTTCCTCCATAAGCTTTATCAATGCTGGATTTAGTTTTTCCTTAAGGCCGATAAACCTGACCCGTATCTTCTGCTGGTGAAGTTTTGGAACCTCTTTTTGGAGGGCTTCCAAAAAAAGGTTCATTAGAAAATCAACTTCCACAACGGGACGGTTCCAATTCTCGGTGGAAAAAGCATAAAGGGTAAGATGTTTAACCCCAAATTCAAGGCATACTTCAACCGTATCCCGCATCCGTTCCAAACCGGCCCTATGCCCGGCCGTACGGGGCAACCCCCTTTTTTCGGCCCAACGCCCATTGCCGTCCATGATTATTGCTAGGTGTTCCGGTATAAGAGTTAATACGATTCGCTTTTTTTTAAAACAGTTAATAATATTCATAAGTAAAAAAATCCCTCCATTGAAACAGGTTAATGAGTTTCTGGAGGGATGGAATTTAAACTTCCAGAATCTCCTTTTCTTTTTGGGTAAGCAACTTATCAATTTCCGCGATGTACTTATCAGTTAGCTTTTGAGTTTCATCCAACCCTTTTTTACTTTCGTCCTCAGTTACTTTACCGCCTTTTTCCAAACTCTTGATCTTATCGTTAACGTCACGGCGGAGATTTCGGATGGCCACCTTTTTTTCTTCCGCCTCCTTCCGAACGACCTTGACCAATTCTTTACGGCGTTCTTCAGTTAACTGGGGCACTGGTAAACGAATGATGCTTCCGTCATTAACGGGATTTAACCCTAAATCCGATTTTAAAATAGCTTTTTCAATCGCAGCTAAAAGTGTTTTATCCCATGGTTGAATGACAATAGTCCGTGGGTCGGGAATTGTAACATTAGCCACCTGGTTCAGCGGGCTCGGGTTACCGTAATACTCGACTACCACCCGATCCAAAACGCCAGCGCTAGCCCTTCCGGTCCGTACCGCATGAAATTCTTTTTTGGTTGCTTCAATCGTCATTTTCATATGGTCTTCAGTCTCTTTTATAAGATCTTTCACCATATCAATCTCCTCCTCTGACGAATGTTCCGACTTTTTCCCCTAATACAATCCGCATAATATTTCCGGCTTGATTGAGATTGAATACTACAATTGGAATCTGGTTATCCATACATAAAGAAGTCGCTGTAGCATCCATCACCCTTAAACGTTGCTGTAAAACTTCCATAAATTGTAAATCTTCAAACCTAACTGCCATTGGGTCAACTTTGGGGTCGGCACTATAAACCCCATCAACTTTCTTAGCCATTAAAATGATTTCAGCTTCTATTTCGGCGGCTCGTAATGCTGCGGTGGTGTCGGTCGAAAAATAAGGATTACCGGTTCCAGCGGCAAAAATAACAACTCGCCCTTTCTCCAGGTGCCGGATGGCCCTTCTTCTGATATAAGGTTCGGCAACCTGCCTCATCTCAATGGCTGTTTGAACCCTAGTAGCAATACCGTGCTTTTCGAAGGAATCCTGCAATGCCAAAGAATTAATTACAGTTCCCAGCATTCCCATGTAATCGGAAGTCGCCCGATCCATCCCAACCTGGCTCCCGGCTGCTCCCCTCCAAAAATTGCCCGCCCCAACCACTACCGCCAGCTGTACTCCCAAATCGACCACTTCTTTGGTTTGCCGGGCAATCGAATTAATAACTTCCTGGTCAATCCCAAACCCTTTTTCTCCCGCTAACGCTTCACCGCTTAGCTTAAGGATGATTCGTTTATATTTCGGGGTCTGCATTGGTTTACCTCCACCAAGCTATAATATATTTTCGCGAATCGGATCATAATTCCTGCTTGATTACAGAAAAAAGGAACACTTTCGTGTTCCTGCTTATCCTTTAATCTGAGACATTACTTCAGAAGCGAAGTCATCTTGCCTTTTTTCAATGCCTTCGCCTTTCTCGAACCGAGTAAACCGGTTAATTGTAATGTTCTCCCCGCCCAATTTGGCATTGAGCTCTTGAATTAATTTAGTAATGGTCTTGTCAGTATCCTTAATAAACAATTGTTCAAGGATACATACTTCCTTATAAAATTTATCGAGCCTACCAATCATAATTTTTTCGGCAATGGCCTCCGGCTTGCCTTCATTCATAGCTTGAGCTTTATAAATTGCCTTTTCTTGTTCAAGGACTTCAGCTGGGACCTCTTCCCTACGAATATATTCCGGCTTGGCTGCAGCTACTTGCATTGCTAAATCCTTAACCAATGCTAAAAATTCCGGATTAGTGGCAGTCTCTTTCTTGGAGAATCCGCATTCGAGCAGGACGCCAATTTTACCGCCCATGTGGATATAGGAATCGATTAACCCGTTTTCTTTAACCTCAAAACGCGCAAACCTTCTGACATTCATGTTTTCGCCGATTTTTGCAACCAGGCCGGTAATGGACTCGGCTACGGTATTCCCATTGGCGAGTTTCAAATTAACCAAGACATTGGTGTCCGCAGGCGCTTGATTGGCGATTGCCATTGCGGTATCTTGGACAAACTGTTGGAAATCAGGGTTTTTAGCCACAAAATCGGTTTCACAGTTGACTTCAACCAAAACCCCAATCTTTTTATCAGCGGCGACATAAGCATTAACTATGCCTTCAGCCGCAATTCGGCCAGCTTTTTTGGCGGCTGCCGCCAAACCTTTTTCCCGTAAGTACTCGATAGCTTTCTCAAGATCGCCACCGGTTTCACCCAGGGCTTTTTTACAGTCCATCATACCCGCTCCGGTACGTTCACGTAACTCTTTGACAATGGCAGCAGAAATCTCAGCCATATTCTTTCCCCCTTTAAATAATCGCGACTCACAATACTAAAACTAAATCCCTTAAATTATGAAATAAGAAGTTTGAAGTATGTAACTACTACAAAAGGTAATTTAACCCTTAACCTTTAAACTTTTAAAAAAAGGGTGGATTAGGTCCACCCTTAACCTTTAAACATTAGGCTTCTTCAACTAATTCCATATCGGAAATGTTTTCAGGACCTTCCTCAACAGTGGCGGGAGCAACATCCGTCATTTGTTCGCCCTGTTTCGCTTCGATAACCGCATCAGCTATTTTTCCGGCCAATAATTTGACCGCCCTGATAGCGTCATCATTTCCAGGTATCACATAATCGATTTCATCAGGATCGCAGTTGGTATCGACAATTCCGATTAGTGGAATACCTAAATTACGGGCTTCCGCTACTGCAATTCTTTCCTTACGCGAATCAACGATAAAAATAGCGCCGGGAAGTTTATGCATATTACGGATCCCCGACAAGAACTTCATCAAACGGGCTCTTTCTTTTTCAAGCTCAAGTACTTCTTTTTTAGGGAGAGCCTCAAAAGAACCGTCTTGTTCCATTTGTTCAATCTTACGGAGCCGATCGATTCGGGAACGGATGGTTTTAAAATTTGTCATCGTCCCACCAAGCCAACGTTGGGATACAAAAGGCATGCCGCAACGTTCAGCTTCTTCCCGGATGGCGTCTTGGGCTTGTTTTTTGGTACCCACAAACAAAATGGTATCCCCGTTTTCAACTACGGAACGGGCAAAATTATACGCTTCATCAACCTTTTTTACGGTTTTTTGAAGGTCGATAATATAAATACCGTTCCTCTCGGTGAAGATGTACTGAGCCATCTTCGGGTTCCAACGCCTTGTCTGGTGACCAAAATGCACGCCGGCTTCCAATAATTGTTTCATGGAAATCACAGCCACATTAGCCACCTCCTTTCTTTGGTTTTTTCCTCCGCCTCCGTCCTCTTTCGAACGAACCCCCAAGGGAACCACCGTCAAAATCGGAAGGCGTGTGTAATAATCTACTTTAATAAAGTAGAAATCAAATACACCGCTAAATAGTATACCATATGAATTGAAGCTTGAAAAGGTTTTTTTAAAAGAAGCCCGGTTTGGGTGTTATCTCCCAAACCGGGGTGTATTCAGATCAATGGATCCAACGCTCCAACCGATTGGCAATAGCGGGTTTTGACATTGCGCCGACTAACTGATCGGCAACTTTCCCATCTTTGAAAATGATCATTGTCGGAATTGACATTACATTATATTTTGCAGCCAGGTTTGGGTTTTCATCAACATTGACTTTGGCAATCTTCACTGAACCATTATATTGGGTGCTCAAATCTTCCAAAACCGGCGCTACCATCCGACAAGGTCCGCACCAAGGGGCCCAAAAGTCAACCAAAACAACACCGTTAGAATTCAAAACTTCCTTCTGAAAATCTACTTCAGTCAGATTCATCATTTTATTCACTCCTTAAAATTCAGTCCAAGGTTAGTTTAACCTTAATTTAGTATTTCAATATACCCCACTGGGTATAGTATAACATGGTTGGCCTCTCTTGTAAATAGGGGTAAAGGCATGAAGTGTAAAAACGGAATAAAAGTATAGGAATTTAGGCCTTTGAGGCCTTTCATAATTTCGGTTGTACCATCGAAGCTGCGTCCGGGGACTTAATTATTATAATACCTATCCAGGATTTAAACAAACCAGATTATAAGTTGGTTGAGCTTTAATGCTTTTTATCTTCCGCGGAGGCGCCTAAAGTATATTGGCCATGTATTACTGTTAAGTGATCTTTCGCGGAGAATTAAATACCTGAACAAAACGGTTAGGCTTATTATTAAAAAAAGGGTACCGTTTTTGTAACGATACCCCTTAAGTCGAATTAGCAATCAGCTATTACTGATCTTTTTTCGTCGGCCTTTTTAATATCTTAACCTTTAGCCGGTTTCCCTTTTTTAAAATTACTGGCCGGAAAATTTTTTATCTTTTGATAGAGCTTGAAAGACTCATAAAATGCTTTTAGGATAACCCGAAGTTTTGCTCCGGTTTGTTCCCCGGCCTGCCTTGGAAAGTGATGGACCCCTGCCTCTACCATTTTCGCCCCGGCTTTTTTAATCTTAGTTAATATCTCAACATTGATCAAAGCGCCAGTCGATTCGATGGTGATATTCTCAATTAATTCCCGTTTGAAAAGTTTAAAAGCACAATCAATATCCTTTACCTTTAAACCAAATAGGATCCGAGCCCAAACATTCCAGCCGAAAGCGTTCAATTTTCGGATCACCGGGTCAGCGCGTTTAATCCGATATCCGATTACCGCATCAATACTATGGTCTTTCTCCATCAACTCGATAAACATCGCTAATTCACCCAAATCAAATTGGAGATCGCAATCGGAAAAGAAAATTAAACCACAACGGCAACTTTTGAACCCGGTCTGTAAAGCCCCGCCATAACCTTGGTTTTTTTCATGCCGTTTCAAAACAATGTGGCTGTTTTGGCGGGCATATTCTTCCACAATAGCCGCAGTCCGATCCTTACTACCGTCATCAACGACAATCACCTCATAGTCACAGCCTAACGGTTCTAAAACAGCTACGCATTTTTCAATAGTACCCCCTACATTTTCCGCTTCGTTATAAGCCGGAAAAAACAGGCTAATCCCTTTTTCTAAAACACTTCTGTTGATTTTCATCATAATCCTCCTCTACCGTATCCAAAAATTCTTAAAAGGTCCAATCCTTTGGAAACCATTTCAAATACCGTTCGACATAGGTTTGCGATATTTCGGTGCCGGATAAAACAGGGTAAAAAATTATAAATAAAACCAGGGCAAGGGAGAAAAAGGCGTAGATAACCCGGCGGCCATCTTTCCCCTGCTGCCAAAAAGGTTCCAAGGCGAAGGCAATCATCACTAAAAACAAGGGTAACGGCGGATAAAAATGATAAATATAAGTGATCCGGCTTACCAGGACCCATGGTAGATATAAAGAGAAAAACCCTATAAAGACAACGTGCATTATTGAAAACCGCTTCATAGCCAATAACTGATACAATAATAAGATAAAAGCCATAACTCCGCAAAACCAGATCAAAGGGTTGCCCATACTGACAATAGAACCTTTCATTCCCGGTCCGGAATAGCTATTGCTATAAATCCACAACGGTTTAAAATTAAACGGCCAACTCCACCAAGATGAAGCAAACGGATGAGTGGCAACCAGTTTAGAATGGTAATCGTACATGCCCTTTTGATTTTCTAATACGGCATGAACCGCCGATCCGGAAAAGGCTTCCTCGATTCCAACGGAATTCAGATAAGGAAGATAGCTAAGATAATATATAAATGGGCTTGTTAATAGGAAGGCCAAGCAACCCGCCAGTAGAACTGGCCAGAATTTTTCTTTCCAAAAGGAGTCATTAAGCTTATCCAACTTACCTTGGAGTTCTATCCTGGCCGCACTGTTGTTTTTATGGCTCTTTAACCGGTCAATCAGTCTCAACCGTTCTTTTCGGTTAATCAGATATTGATTTAATTTCACCATTCCAATCGAAGCAACCACACCGGCAAAGCCATATGCGGCAGTCCATTTAACCGCAACCGCCAAACCAAAGCAGGCCATAATCCCTGCCAAAGAGGGTAAGGATTGGGTGATCTCCCTCCCTTCTTCCTGTTCGCGGATGAATTTAAAGGTAAATAAGAACATCAAGCTGATGAAGAGCACGGAGGTAGTATCTACCGTGGAATACCGGCTCTGTACAAAAGGCATGAAATCCAAAAAACCGAGCAGCATCACGCAATAAGCCCCGAACCTGGTACCCAAAACCTGACGGCCCAAGAAAAACAAGGTAATAATTAGTAAGATACCAGCGATTGCATGCATAAACCTCATTCCAAAAGGATTCATCCCGAAAAGCAGGATACCGATGCTCAAAAGATCCTTGCCTAACGGCGGATGGGTGTTTTCATAAATTTTTGACCCGGTCACAAATTCGTAAGCAGTCCGGCCATGATAAATTTCATCAAAATAGGTGCTATTCAGATATGAAGGCTTAACGGACATTTTTGCCTGTTCGTCAAAGAGAGGGTGTTCACTGGCAGGCTCCTCAAAGTCGTCCCCCAAAGTGATGACCGATTTAATTGGAATGATGCGATGTGCTTGATCCATGAAAGCAATTTCTTTGATCTGTCCCGCAGTGCCAAGGGGCTTAATTCGTAATCTCCGCACCGGTGCAGTGGCTGCGGGGATCTGTTTTAAGACATAATAATCCTTGCAATCAATTGAAGTTAGTATGCTCCACTGGCCGTCGGCCAGTTTTTCCACTTGTAACTGTCCGGTATTCTCGGCATCATAAACAACGATATTACTAATTTGCGTTTCATCCGCTAAAACCACTTCAATGCCAGGGAATGACCAATCCAGCTCCAAACCGTTTTGCGGCGTCGACCAGGAACCCAACCTGAAAAAGATTAATAAAGTATAACAAAGGGCAATCACTCCCAAGTTAAATAAATCCCGTTTATTAATGGCGAAAGGTTTGAAGCCAAGTTTTACAGCTAGGTTCTCCCATAAAGCCGCGTAATAGCTCTTAAAAAACTTTTTCCTTCTCCGGCTTCCGCTTTTCAGGTTCAACCCCAAAGTCAAGATGAGGAAGAGGGAGGTGTTGACAATTCCCAAAACGTAAAGAATCCGGTTGAGCACCTCCGTTCTGCCTACTACACTAGATAGATTGAAAAAACATGATATACTAAGGATGATCATCCCGAAAAAGAAGGCCTTGCTCTTGAATAATCCGGTGGCCAGTAGGGATAAGGCCAGAACGGGAATGAAACTCCTCTCGTTCGTTCCCGGAACAAAGCAAGCAAAAGCGAAGGAAATGAAGATTAAAGCCACCAAAAAATTAACTTTGGACTTTTTTAGCCTGAAATAGAAATAACCCCGGGTTACACAGATTATCATAAGTGCCCACCAAAGCATCCCGTAAGGAATTCCCAATCCAATCCGTTCGGAAAAAAGTTTAGTATTTGCACTCAAAAGAGTAATGAGGTTTCCGGCATTGATGGACAACTGCCCAGAAGCATATTTGGTTAAAACCTCCCGAAACCAACCGGGGTTCGTATTGCTCAAAAACAGCAGGGTTAAGCCGGAAACAACCAGTAATAAGACGAGGCTCCCTAAACCGCGCTTCCTCCCATAACTCCAAAAAATATAGCTTATTAAGCAAAACGCTAACCCAATGCCCTGAATATTAACGAACAACGCTACTGTAGCGGTAAAAACTGCCGCCTCAGGAAGTTTTCGGTTTAGAAAATAGATCACCAGCAATAATAAACAAAGATATCCGGAACTTAATAAACCCCAATGTGCGGAGTTAAGTATCAGCGGAGGTAAAAAAAGGAAAATGATTGCCAAATAAAAAGCTACTCCGATCCGCTTCGGTTTAAGGATTAAGAAAATCAGCCACGCAGCGGAAAGATCGGTGAAAACAGCCGCCCATCGGCTAAAGTTTTCACTAAGGCTTATCCCGAACCAATTAAAGTCCCCGATTAATTGGGCAGACCTGAAATAATTAATCCGGATCGCAGCAGCGATAATCGTTAAACCTAGTAAAACCCATTGAGTTTTCCCTGTTAAGGAAAGCGATTTAGCGCCGGGGAGCACCTTGCTGTTTTGGAAAAACCAAAGCCCTCCTATTAAAAAAAGATAAAAAAGCATAATCCAAGTTGGATAATTTAAATACTTCAAAGCCAAGGAAGGAATTTTTCCGGTTTGAACCTGATCCGAACTTACCATAGGCCTGTTTAACAATTCAATTCCCGGTTGGGGATCGTTCGGTGATATTTGTTGGTAAGAGGCCGGTGTTCCAGTGAATATTTCCAATTTAAGACCGTCGAAATAAGCTTTCCCGGTTGTGGTTTGACCGTAAAAACCGAGCCTAATCCCGAGCATAACTTCATGTTGGCTTTGATGGGTCCGAAAGATCAACTCCACCGGAACCCAGTCATTGGTTCCAGTCACTCCATTGGAATGAATAAACCCGCCCATAACACATAGGGACGCCCCCGTTCCGCCTCGGGGGACGTTTTCTGTAGCGGCCCACCCCGAATACCGGTATACGGTATCCGGTTTTACCGGAATTATTTGCACCAAGCGGATATCGTTATCTCTTGTTGATTGCAGGACAGCCGCATATTTCCCGATCCGGGCCTTTTGATCGGTTAGCACCAGCCTTGAACCGGGATTCCAATAATCAATATACCAAGACTCGGCTTTAGCGGATTGATCAAGCTGTTCAAAACCGCCATTTTGAATTAAATCCGCAGGCGCCGCTAGAGTAAAGCTATTCGTGAAAACAAACGCTATAAGTATCGCTAAAAAGCTAACAACTTGGAGCTTTCGCGCCATTTACACCCACGCCCTTATTTCTTTTTCTTAAGATCATAAATTATAATGCCGGCTATCGCTAAAACCGCTATCGGCAACAGCCAAATCCAGTTCCCTTTCCGCTTCGGTTGGGATTTTCCGGTTTCATTTTTATCAACCAATTTTTCATATACATCAGGCCGTTTATCCAGTTCCACCAAAGATAAATCATCAAACCAAACAGTTCCGGTTACGGTGTTCCCCCACATGCCAAGCCTGGCGCCGATCTTAACTTCCGTTTGATTGCTGTGGGTAAGGAAGTTCAACTCAACCGGTAGCCAATCTGAGGTTCCGTTAAGCGAGATGGTGTGATGGAAATCATCAACTACGCATAAATTAGCTCCGGTTTTGTCAAGGATAACTTTTTCCGTGGCAATCCAACCGGAAAGCTTGTAAAATGTATTAGGCTTAACCTTGGCAACTTGTACCAAACGGATGTCATTTTCAGCCCCTGACTTAATTTCCAACGCCATTTTTCCGGAATGGGTTTTTTGATTTTGCGACTTATATTCGGAACTGTCGATCCAATGTTCGGCGGTCCAATGTAATGGTTTTTGAGCGGAGTCGGCCGCTTCGAAACCGCCGTTTAATAAAAGGTTCTCTCCTTTGTTTTCCGCAAAGGCCGCAGTGGACATTAAAACCGCAAAGAATAAGGCCAGTACTTTTTTCATAGTTGATAACTCCCCTCTTGATCTTTTTTATTTCCATTCCAAACTGTTAAATGTACGACGAATGCTTCATTATCCTCCGGTTGTATAAATCTTAGTAGTTCCGGTTTGAAAAACCAGTTTGAAATTATCTGCAATCTTAGTCTCATCAAGGCGATACTCTCCGTTTTCCCTGACTAAGCCATCAACGACTATATAATCAACTTTTTCTTTGCTTAGCATGTCCTTTAACACAGTAAGGCCTTCTTCCATGGCATACAATCTCGTGATGTTGCGCAGCCTGTCATCGACGAAGCAACTACTATCAACATCATTACGGACAGCATATAACTTTCTTCCGGCTAAATTAATAGCAACCATAGCGTTATCCTCATAAGGGATGAATGAGGCGGTCAAAAACACCGTATCCGGTTTGGTGGAGGAAATGATCCATTGCTTTAAAGCTGAGCTTTGATCGGCAATTGTTACCATGCCCATATTTTTAACAGAACATAAATCTAGAGTTCCCGCCAGAATCATCGCGACAATTAACAGGCCCGTCAGTGAATATTTAAAGAAACTTACCTTTTGATACAACCAAACAATGCTATATGCGGCATAACAATTCAAAAAAACTAGTGAAGCGATGATTAACTTATTATTGTCATAAAGGATATAACCAAATTGAATAACATTGGCTATCAAAAAAGGAAGTGTCAAAATCAACATGTCAAACTTCTTAGGCCGGGGAATTATCAAAAATGCCGCTAAAATTGCTATAGCCTTCAGGCCAAGCACTTTATAATAATATAAAAAGAACTGGGAAAGGGAAAACCGATCTAAGGCATATCCCAGATGGAAACGAGGGTAATCTGCCAAAACGGTTTGACCACTCTTAAATATGCAAAATTGTGGAATAATAATTAGGGTTGCGATTATAACCGTATAAATCGTTCCAAAAGCAAATTTTTTATTTTTAAAGTGAACCACGGCAAACATACTATAACAGGCCAGAGTGATACCGGTAATTACCGCATTCCAAAAAGGAAGGCAACCGATTAAAATGCCTACCAAGATGTTTTCTTTCATGGAAGTAGGGTTGAGGTTGCTGCCATTATCCGTTGCGGAACGTTTCCGGCGAATCAAGAGACAAAGAACGAAAAAAACGAAACTTGCCAAAGCGAAAGCAAAATGGCGTTGGTTTATAAAAACATTTAAGTTAAATAGGCCCCAACTCTCGAATTGCGCCCCATTCAACCAGCCGGTTTTGGTGGCAATTTGGGTACCTAAGTCTAGACCCATATTCTCTTTTAACCAAGTAAAAGCCGCTATTGAACTGTGAAAAATCAGAAAAACGGCTCCCAACACCCCAACTGCTGTGCTTTTAAAATAAGTCTTTCCAAACTCAAATATAAGTAAGAGTAATACCGTCAAACTCAAGGCAGACATCAAATTCAAGGCATGAACAGTGTTCATCCCCGCTTGCGCAATCTTACCCGTATAATAATCGAATAAAAAATGATAACGGATCGGTTCATTTGCAAAATAAGGATATTGAGTGGGTACATTATTACCAATACTTACTGTTCGAACATAGGCATGGTGGTAAATGATATCGCTCCATGCCCCTCCCGCTACCCTGATATCACCGGCGTAATTATTAAAGGTATGATAATTCAACCAACCGGAAAAAATTAAAAAACAGATTAAAGCGACCCAAACCGCTTTGTTATTACACAACTCCCGGCAGTCGCTTTTGAGTTCCTTCCAAATCCCACCGTATCTAATCTTAAATAATATAAATATCAATGCGCTCGCGGAAAATACAATCATCCCTGTACTATAGCTGTGGAATATGAAAATGAATAAAAGATCCAATAAGTATAAAATTGTCCCAGATAATAAAATACCTATTAGAAAGGAGCCCGATAATACTATGGCTATTTTTTTAATTTTAAAAAACTCTTTCAAAAGGATATACCCAAGCAGCAACGAAACAACCAAAAGCAACAAACCCATTGTTCCTCCTAAAATGAGCCTTACTCTTTGTTTACATTAACCCCATTCCCTAA
Organism: Bacillota bacterium; assembly: GCA_023415835.1. GTDB lineage: Bacteria > Bacillota > UBA4882 > UBA8346 > UBA8346 > JAAYHS01. Next base: position 4,177 of record JAEZJK010000090.1, on the reverse strand, counting down.
TATGAGATAGAAAAAAACCGAGTAAAATTGAAGAACCAAAAGTCACCAAATTATTGGTTAAAGTTTTTCGGGAGAACAGGGCTAACAATAGGTATAGCGGAAAGATGCTCATTATATACCGGGACCCGCTAAGTAACCAAGTGGCTGAAACACAAAGAAAAAGATAAGCAAAGTTATGAGATACATGACGAAATTTTAATAGTATCCGCCAGCAACGCCATTGTTTCACATCCTGAGCGAGTTTCATAATTACAAAAATTTATCTTCGCATGCAATATATAGTGTAGGTTTTATTTTAGTCTATCAATATATTGTATGCGAAGCCGAAAAAAGTAATTATGAAACCGCCTAATCCCAACAATCGGTAACATTTTTCAAGAAATTATGTTTTAACCATCATAAATCTCTATAATAAGCTCAAATGATTTTTAAAAATCATCCCCGCCTTCTTCGGTTGACCCGTCCTTGGCAGTGGCTTTGATCGTATCTACCTTCCCGGACAGCTTGAATTCCAAATAAATAAAAACAATCAATCCAATAACACCGATTAAGATATATAAAAATAGATTGCCATTTTTAGAAGAGGGACTGAAATTGTTAGATTGGATCGGGGCATCGCTATTTCCCAACTCCACCACTGCAGATGAACCCGGATCGGTAATCTCCTCAACCGCTACATCGTCAAAATAAGCTTTCCCTTTATTGGCTGCTCCGTAACCACCCAGTCGTAAAGCAACTTTCAGAACCATGGGACTGATCTTGTTGGTCCGGACAAAAGCTTCGTGATACTCCCACTCTCCACCGGTATTAAAGAATTCCGGGGAGCTATAGATACCGTTAATAATTGAAATATTAGCTCCTCCCAGTTGTTTTTCCAATGGCCGGTCGATCTTGAGCCAATAGCTCAATTTATAAATCATATTACGCTTAACTTTTACTTCCTGAACTAACCAGGCGTCATTATCATCTATATTAGTAATCGAAATGCAATATCCGCCCATATGTGCAACACCGGTTTCTACTGTAAAAACTGCACCACCCGCCGGGTTAGCTATAAAATTCCAATTTTCCGGTTCCCCATTTTGTAAAACCTCAAATCCGGAGTTTTTTAGCAAATTTCCTTCACCAAAGGCAGGAACTATCAATGTGAATAAAAGAAGAACTATCGCTTTACTTACCAATAGCCTCCGTAAAATCATCTCATTTCCTCCTTGTTATCCTAAAAATACCGTAATTGCCCAATCAAATCAACTTGGAGCAATAAGATAAATGAGATTCAATTAATACCATGATCATTCAGCCAAAATATGCTTGGCGATTTGCTCTCCCATTCGCACCGCATAATTCTGGCCCCGATCTTCCGGGTAAATCTGAGCCATACTAGCTAAATACAAATTGGAAACCGGTGTCCGAAACTCCGGAACCATCTGGGAATAATTCTTAACCACCACCGGTTGTGTATAACGGGCCCGGCTTAGGTGAGCCGCTTTAATATCTGAGTCTTGCAGATCGGCGAAGATTAGCTTCAGGTTTTTGATAAATACTTTCTTGATCTCTTCATCCGTTGCCGAATAAAGATCATCCGTCGCATCTAAGTAACGGGATAAGTAGACTATATGCGATTGGTATTCCGAGACCGGCAACAAATTGGTCTGTTCAATAACGGCTACAAACGGAATTTCTTTTTGGGCGATGGAGATCCAATAATAGGGGGATAAAGATCCGGTTAACTCCAGAATCATACAAAGATTCGCTTTATATTTCAGGTTCTTAAGTTTTTGGATATAACCAGGCGCATATTGGGGATACAATTCCGCTAAGATCTCAGGAGCGGTAGTGACAATAACCCGATCGAAGGATTCCCTTTCGCCGCCGGCATTTATCTCCAAAGAACCGTCTCTGTGTTGCACAATTCCGGTGACCGGATGGTTATATTTAATTAGTCCGCCCATTCTGAGAACTTCGGCCGCTAATTTTTCATAAATCCGGTTAAAACTGCCCTGTAAATAGCCTAATAACTCTTGGTTGATATTTTTTCCCCGAGTCGAGCCGCGTAGTTTAAATTTATTCCAAAGCCAGGCCGCAGAGACTTTTTCAGCATCGAAATCAAATTTAGAACTTAACATCGGCCCCCAGATTTTTTGATACACGTTCGGCCCGGCATTCCGGAGAATCCATTCTTTGGCAGTGACGGTTTCCAATTGACGCCAATCCCTAACGGATCTGGCCTTAAATACAAGCAGCCCCAAAGCCACCCTTTCCCACGGTTTTAATTCTTTAAAAAGCAACAAATCGATGGGCGACGTAAACGGATATAATTTATGATTTGAATAAATGCCGTTTTTGGGGGTTAGCCATAATAAATCGTTTGCCAATCCGAGTTCTGCAATTAACTCCACCAAATCGGAGTCGCTGGTAAAAATATGGTGATAAAAACATTCCAATTGCTGCGGGCCGATTTTTAAGGTTCGAGCCAGCCCGCCATATTCAGCTTCCAACTCGAAAACTACAACCTGACAACCTTTTTGAGCCAAACGGTAGGCGGCGGTTAAACCGGTAGCTCCTGCCCCGACGATGCCAACTTTCATTTTTCGCCTCCTAAACCAACTAGTAATCTACCTTAGGTATATGGGCACTTATTTGTTAAATATTTTTTGTTTTTGCAGGTTAAATGTATAATAGATTGAATAAACAAACACCGCTACCGTAAGCCAGGCAATGACCAATCCTACCGGATCGTTGATCGGCGCCCATACCGAGAAATGACCTTTCTGCCAGCTCTCCATCCAGCTTCGGACTCCGGCCAAAGCCGGAATCACCTGGGGCCGATCCAACCAACCCCTTAAATAAATATAAAAAGTGTTGCCAAAATGACATAAACTCAAGATGCTCAAAGGGAACCAAAGTTTGGGATCCCATAAAAGAACGGCCGTCAAAAATATCAGCGCTGGGAAAAGGTATCGTTCATGCATTCTACTTCCTAGCAGAAAAATCCCGAAACACAATAAATACGAAGCCCAAAATATAACAACCGGTTGGTTCCTTCTTGTCCAGGCCAGCCATACGGTGAAAACCACTACCGCCATCATCAACAGCAAACCCCATCCGGCATAAGTAAATCCCAAAAACGGCAAATTATCGGGGATGGTTTGACCTCCAAGAATCGTCCAGAGATTAAAGGCATTAGCAGTGGCATAGGGATAGTCCCCACCACTTTTAATGAAATGCTCGAAAATCCAATAAACCGGTTTTCCGGCTGAAAACGGCAGTACCACCAGAAGATAAACGCCGATTCCCGCCACTATCGCTAAACAAAACTTGCGCCAGGAAAAATCTTTGAAAAATAAGACCGCCGCTATCGGCGCCAATATGGCGCTTTGGGGTTTGAACAATACCGCTAAAGCAAAAGTAGCGACGGCAATCAGGCTAAGATTATTTATAAAACAATAAACCATCAATAATAGGAGTGTTGCCGTAATCGATTCAAACTGGCCCCAGACAGAAGAATTAAAAAAGATGGCCGGATTTAAGGCATAACTTATTCCCAACCAAAATCCCAGTCGCTCTTTGGCATACTTTTTACCGAGCAAACAAATTAAGTAGGCTCCCCCCAAGTCTGCAATTACCGACCAGAGTTTAATGAGGATTTCATGGGTTTTGGGATCAAAATTAAAGAGCGCCGCCAGTTTTCCGGAGATCCACAACAGGTACATATATCCGGGAGCATAAACCACATGCCAGGTCGGGTAAAAATCATCCAAACCTTTAGTCACCAAATGAACGCTCCAGGCTTTATATCCCGCCATGTCAATTGCGTCGCTGGGGAAAAGCATTAAGAGGATTTTAATAATCACCAGCGCAAAAACAGTATAATTTAACCATATTCTCCAATTAACTTGGTTTTCCTTGGAAAGTTGCATGCCTGTCTTTTGGGGATTTAAAATCATCTTGGCATCCTCCGTGCTTCATTCTACTTAGGCAACTTGAACTTACGTTTTGAAAAAAGCCCGTTAAACCGTTGGCGATTATCTTCAAAACGTTTTATAATACTGAATTTGAGCGAGTTTCATAATTACAAAAATTTATCTTCGCATGCAATATATAGTGTAGGTTTTATTTTAGTCTATCAATATATTGTATGCGAAGCCGGAAAAAAGGAATTATGAAACCGCCTAAA
>JAEZJK010000088.1 GCA_023415835.1 Bacillota bacterium | reverse complement strand
GATTTTAAACATGTTGAAATCAAAGATACACCGGGCTGTGGTTACCGAGGCCAATCTTAATTACGTCGGAAGTGTCACGATTGATCCGGTTCTTATGGAAGCGGCGGGGATCATTCAATACGAACAGGTACAGATTGTGGATATTAATAACGGCCATCGTTTGGAAACCTATTGTATTGCCGGGCCGCGCGGCAGCGGGGTCATATGCCTTAACGGCGCCGCCGCCAGGTTAGTCTGTGTCGGGGACCACGTGATTATCATGGCATATTGCCAGGTTGACTCGGAAGTTGTTAATAAACATCTTCCCAAAATTGTATTTGTCAATGACTCCAATCAGATTGTGGAAATATGCAGGTGTGAGGAACATGGGCAGGAAAGATAGCTCGGGATAGCCTTTAAAGATTTATAACGATAATAGACCGGAAATAACGTATTAATGAAGAAAGTGAATCATCGATGGAAAAACGCTTAGTTATTCTTTTTGGAAAAACCGGGGTTGGCAAAAACTATATTGCCGAAATATTTGCTAAAGAATTTGGATTCTATTTTTACGATGCGGATCGGGATTTAACGGCTGAAATGAAGGAATCCATTGCGGTAGGCCGGTTTTTTACCAATGCGATGCGAGATAAGTACTTTGAGGCTATTATTGAAAAAACGCAAGAGTTATTGGGTTTGCATCCCAAAATAGTGTTAGCGCAGGGACTTTTTAAAAACAAACACCGGCGGATATTGATGAAAACATTTCCGTTTGCCGAATTTATTTGGGTGGACGCGGATGATCGCATCATTGAACAACGAACTGTTGAACGGAATAGTAGTGTGACTTTGGAATATGCCCGAAAAATTAATCCAATATTTGAAGCGCCTAATTTTAGCTGTGAAAAAATTATTAATAACGGCAGATCAGAAGAATTGTTGAAGAAAATCGCCGCATTTCTACGCTAAGGTAAAAAGTCCTGAACTTACTAATATTTTTTGCTTGACTCCGGGTTCAGCGGGACTGTATAATATTATATGCGCATTGGGGGATCGTCTAGTGGTAGGACAGCAGGTTCTGGCCCTGTCGGCGAGGGTTCGAGTCCTTCTCCCCCAGCCAAGAAAAGTTTAAAGGGAAAAGGGTAAAGTGTAAAATAAAACCCTGAAACCTTTAAGCAACTATCAATAGATTGTATAAGGAAAAAAGGAATTCAACCCAGATAAGTTTTACCCTTTTCACTTTTATCTTTACACTTTATTTATTTGGTCCTATCGTCTAGAGGCCTAGGACACCGCCCTCTCACGGCGGAGACACGGGTTCGAATCCCGTTGGGACTACCAAAATTAATTACCCAGCTGAAGCTGGGTTTTTTGTGTTGTTTGGCAATATTTTATGGACATGAATAAGGTTAGGTGCGGTTTAGGACATCAAATATGAATTCAAAGCCTACAGTGAATATGGGGCTTTTATTATTGTTGTTTTCTATTTTACTCCCGTCCTACCGATTTGAATTTGATCTAAGTGGCCCAAATTTTTTTACCCCTAAAAGAATAAGAGTTACTATAGATTGAGTTTTTATTTAATTATTTACAGGAATTCCCTCGGCGGTGTCGAAATTATTTGGTATTGTGCTATTGTTATACGGAGGTTAATAACCATGAACAACACTAATACCAGTTCATTTGAGAAAAATATTTCCGATTTACTAAGAGCCCGTTTCCCAATCCTCTATATTCCCTCTTGGGAAGAAGAAAGGGTTATATCAATTATCCATTCCCTTGCCCAAAATAGTACTTTAATTAAAACTCCCCGTAAAGTTTTTTCCTGGAGTATCACCAATGGAATGGTGGATGGGAAGGGTATTAATCCCGAAAAAAGTAATAGCACCAATCACAACACTAATAAAGCCACTCAACCATTGGATGTGTTAGATTTAATCGAGAATTACAGTGAACCGGCCATCTTTGCCCTTAAAGATTTTCATGTTTTTTTTGGAGTTCCGGGCCGAAATCCTGATTATGCTGTAATCAGGAAGATCCGTGATATATTGCCAAGCCTCAAACAAGGAGCCAAACCTAAAAATATTATTATAATCGCTCCCTCAGTAGTCATTCCTTGTGATCTCCAAACCGACATTACCATTGTAGATTTTTTCCTACCTTCGGCGTCGGAGATCACGGCAGTCTTAAATCAGATGATCGATGTCAACCGTTCTACCAAACGAATCAGTTTCGAACTATCCGCTGAAGACAGAGAAAATCTTTGTAATGCCGCGCTTGGTTTGACCCTTCATGAAGCGGAGAATGCATTTGCCAAAGCAATGGCCGATGGTACTTTAAGTATCAACGATTTAGAGGTAATCTTGGAAGAAAAATGCCAAGTCGTAAAAAAATCAGAGATCTTGGAGATTGTTAAATCCGATTTAAACATGAATGACGTCGGCGGCCTGCACAACTTAAAGAACTGGCTCCAAAAACGGACCCAATCATGGATGGAATCGGCGAAACAGTATGGGATACCTGCCCCCAAAGGAGTTCTAATTACGGGAGTTCCTGGGTGCGGTAAAAGTATGATTGTTAAGACTATCAGTTCTTTCTGGCAATTACCGCTGCTTCGCTTGGACATCGGTAAAATTTTCAGCGGAATTGTCGGTAGCAGCGAAGATAATATGCGCCGAGCCATTAAAACCGTGGAAGCGGTTTCCCCGGCAATTTTATGGATCGATGAGATCGAAAAGGGTTTTAGCGGGGTTGGATCCTCAGGCGATAGCGGCACTTCTAGCCGGGTATTCGGGACTTTTCTTACTTGGATGCAGGAGAAGACCAAGCCGGTTTTTGTGGCGGCGACCGCTAATAATATTCATTCTCTGCCACCTGAATTTCTGCGTAAGGGCCGCTTTGACGAAATTTTCTTCGTTGACCTCCCCACACATCAGGAAAGAGTAGAAATATTCAGACTACATTTGACCAAACGCTTGAAAGATTCCAAGATTATCGGCAATTTAAAACTCAGGGATGAATTGTTTCAAGATTTAGCAAGTTTAACAGAAGGCTTTTCCGGAGCTGAGATTGAACAGGCTGTCATTACCGGTCTAATTGAAGCATTTGCGGGGAAAAGGGATATCTGCGCGGAAGACTTCTTACTTTCCATTAACAACACGGTTCCCCTGTCGGTTACTCAAGCAGAACAGATCTGCGCCATCAGGGATTGGGCCAACCTTCGGGCGGTTTCAGCCACTGCGCAGCAGGACCGGAAGCAATACAATAATAAATCGGCGAACTCGCCGGATGAGATTCGGCTTGCCCGCGGTGGCCGAGCGGTTGATTTTTAAAAGGAGGAGCTAATATGGGTAAAACAATTAGCGTCCGCATTTTTCCCGATGGTACGGTGCAAGCTGAAACTCATGGGATTAAAGGGAAAAAGTGTAACAATTATCTTAAAGTAATTGAGGAAATATTACAAGCTAAAACAGTAAACTCGGAGTATACCGATGAATATTATCAAACAGAGGAACAAATTGTCGATATTAAGGGAAAAGTCATTCAACAAAATAAGATTGAATAATCGTCTTTAAAGGACATCCGGAGGAAAATCATGATTGAGTGCCATCAATGTGGTTCTGCTAATGATGATAGATCCAAGTATTGTACGCTATGTGGAACTAAATTAACTTCAGAAGGAGTAATCTTTAGTGGTTTCTGGAGAAGAGTATTAGCTTATATTATTGATTTTATAATTGTATTCATGACCATCGTTACAGTTGGTACATATATCTATGGAGAGAAGGAACCACCTGGATGGATAGTCATACCAATAGTTGGGGTTAATTTTTTTTACAATATATTAATGGAATGTTCACCAATACAAGCTACATTAGGGAAAAAAGCGATGAGGATTGTAGTTGTCGACCAGAATTTTCAGCGGATCGGTTTTTTGCGTTCACTGTTGAGGAATATTTCTAAATATTTGTCGGGAGCTTCTGTGATTGGCTATTTATTGCCTGTTTTTATCGCAAAAAAACAAGCGTTGCATGATTTAATTGTTAATACAGTAGTGGTTCGTAAAGAATCAATAATAGGCTTCGGTTCCAACCAGAAAAGGCTTAATGATCGCTCGCCTAAACTATCTAGTCAATCATTAAACAAGGCGCTCCCCAAGATCAATATTAATTCATGCACAGAAGAACAGTTGGCCAATCTACCTGGGGTTGGCCCGGTTCTTGCAAAAAAGGCTATTATTCTTCGGGTTGAACGAGGCGGGTTTGGCTCATTGGAGGAGTTCGCATCGGCGCTCGGACTGCAACCCCATATTACCGAATGTATTCGCCCCTTAATAACCATCAAAAATATAAACATGAAATCCGAACCGAAAAAGGAGGGCAAAGCAAAAAAAGAATTAAAAGGGAGAATTATTGATATTTAATCTTGTCTCGTTACAGTTATTGTTATAAGGGACGAGATCTTGGAATGTATAAATAAGTATCAAAATCCCGGAGGAGAGTTTATTGTGAAATTACGAGTCTACCGGTTTTTACCGGAGACAAAAGTTGAGGGGCCGGGAAAACGGGCTTGCATCTGGGTTCAGGGATGCCCCATCCGCTGTCCGGGTTGCTTTGCCCCAGATACCTGGGAGATGGAGGGCGGTAGGGAATATGAGATTGACGACTTGGCCGCCCGGATCCTGACAAATCCGGTTTTGGAAGGCGTAACCTTTTTGGGGGCGAACCGTTTGCTCAAGCGGAAGCATTAGCTGGTTTGGCCAAACTTGTACAAGAAAGCGGGTTGTCGGTGATTACATTTACCGGCTATATGCTAGAAGACCTTTTGGCTGCCGGACGCCCGGATTGGTCGGCATTGTTGAGAGCTACCGATCTTTTAATTGACGGCCCGTTTCGAGCTGAATTGGAGGATTATAGCCGGCCTTGGGCCGGTTCATCCAACCAACGCTTTCATTTTCTGACTTCAAGATATGAAGATCTTAAGAATACTCTTTCCCAATATCGCAATCAACTGGAGATTCGGTTGCGGGAAGACGGGTCCGTCCTCATTAATGGGATGGCGGTGAAAAAAGACCTAGATCGATTAATTGTAGAGCTTAATCTGGCATATGCCCCCCAAAGGAGAGGATGACATGTCTTGTAGCATCGTTCTTTTACCGGTAGTACTAGTGCTTGGTGTGGTCATGAGTGCGGAGGGGTTTGCAAAATGGTTAGATACTGCTGCGAAAAATAAGACAAAAAAAAAGAGAAAACAAACTTCCAAAGTCAAGACCTCCTTAAAAAACTCGGTTAATACCAAAGAACTCCGCTCATATCCGACGAACTTCCGAGATTCCGCCCTGTTAGTCAAAACACTTGAAGACTTCGGAGTCGATGAAATTCAGCAGTCGAAACAGGAACTTCGTTGTAAGGTCAACGGTTTTCCATTAAGGTTTTACCCAGATGCAACCGGGATTTATCAGGTGGAGATCGCCGAAGATTCTGACTTGAGATTGCTCTATGGGAAATTAGCTTCCCTGGATATCGAATATAGGAAAAACGTTCAGGCTCTTACATATTACAACTTGAAACAAAAAGCCGTTGCGGCGAACATGACCATTGAGAATGAAGAAATTTTGGATGACAACTCCATTGTAGTGACCCTTAGCATTGGCGACTAATCAGATGAAGAACAAAAGCTTGATGTCAACGATTCAGTTGTGACCTATAACAAACGGAGGAAATTTTGAGACAGTGCTTCGAATGTAGTTGTAATAACGAAGATAGGGCAAGATTTTGTCGACAATGCGGAAGTAAATTAAATCGTAACAACTTGAGAATCTATCCTTTTTTTGGGAAAGAGCGGGGGCTTTTTGCAATTATTTTTAATTATAATATTTCTGGGAATGATGGATTATGAACCCGATAATATCTAGCATTATCATCGTTCCTTCATTATCTGAAGTTTTTTAAATCGGTATTTATTGTACATTTTTTTTGTAAAAAGCGAGTCAGTTACAGGGATACTCTACCTAAAAGGGCAATCCTCACCTAAATAATAGGTAAAGTTCGGTACAGCACAATACTCGACTTGAGTTTATCGTACTGTACTTTTTTATTCCCTTTGTGGAGTCGGGCATTTTATTAAGTTTTGGTTTAATATTACGCCACTTAATGAAAAGGAATGAGTATAGCATTAACACGGCTTTGCAGTTGTTTTGCGCCTTTTTTAAATACCCCATTACTAGTTAAAGGGGTATTTTTTATTGCTTAAGTTTTATGAGCATTGGAGGCGATTTTTAATCCAATGGCCGAATTTACTCCCAATATTTTCAACCCGGCTTTAGTACCTTTTTTGGATATTATAAGTATTAGATCAAATTATTCGCTAGAAACAGGTTTACCGATTTTTTGAAAAGAGAAGGTGTACATCATTGAACGAAAAGTTGATTCGAAGTTTTGTGGCGGGAGTGATCGGAGGTATAGTTAAAGATGCATTTGATTTTATCTCCTATTATGTACTCCACTTTGTAAATTACCGCTATTTGGATTTTGCGGCGCAAATTATCTACGGAAATAAGCCCAAATTCTGGTGGGACTCACTTTTTGCACAATTTATCGAACTTATTTTTTGTGGGTTCTTAGGAGCCATTTATTATGTTGTCATCCCTAAAGAAACCAACAAAAACTATCTTTTCAAAGGTTGGTTATATGGGGTTTTCGTTTGGCTATTCATACATACTATGGGAATGATTTATAAAATTCCATATTTCACTAAAACTTCATGGCAGACTACGAACTCCGATTTTATAACCAGCTTTATTTATGGGATTGTATTAGCGTGGTCATTGCGGTTACTTGATAAAAAATATGAGAAGGAGGGGCAAGTATAAATGAAAGATAAGTTTCTGGTTGGTTTTATTGCGGGAGTAATCGGAGCCATGTCTGCAGCAGTTATTTCCATTCCACTATATATGTTAAAGCTGAATAAGTTACTTTTAATCGATTATGCCGCCATACTTATCACCGGTAAAAAACCCCAAGGTGCACTAGAGTTCACCTTTGGTATGTTACTCCATTGGGGGTTTTCCGGAGCAGCGGGGATCCTCTTTTCATATTTAATTAATCACGAATTTATTACAAATAAAAATTTATGGCTTAAAGGGTGGATGTTTGGCCTGGGATTATGGTTTACCATTAATATATTAACAACGATATTTAAAGTAGAGGGGTTATCAGTGGTTCCAGTAGGAACGGCAATTATTAATGCCTTAGCGTCATCTTTATTCGGAATCGTGATGGCCTTAATGTTCAATTGGCTAAATAACATGAAAAACGTAACGATAAGGTAATCTAGGCAGTTATTTTTGAGGGCTTTTTTGTTTTCAAAAGCACAGGGATTAGGTTCAACCGTTGGATGAAAAGCATTTTAGACGGGGCTTCGGGTGTTGCCCAATAACTTTTTGAAGGGCAAAGTATCTCTAAAGCCCGCCAAACAATTTGAATGAAGTTCGAATTATTTTTGTTTTTCAATAAGGGGAGCATTTTCCGAGTAAAACTACAGGAGCCGATCTGGTCTTTGGAACAATTACATCAAGTAAGCCACTCCAAGTTTTTTTCCGGATGCCTGAAAAGGGGTCATCTTTGGTGTGGAATTAAAGCCGGACTTTCGTTTAATTCGGGAGTTACAGCCCAGCTCGAAGTGGCCGAAGAGAAAGGGAAGATTGGTTATCTAGGCATTCAAATGGATTTTTTGATTAAAAAATTTAAAGCTCACAGAGATTTTGCGGGTTTTATTTTTTTGAGTTTTCAAAGGGTCATAAGTACCAATGCAACCATTTTTTGGTTTGTGGTCAAATTTTCTTTAGCTTGTTTATTGTCTAGTCAGATATTTTAATTTGTTTTTTTATTTTAAAAAGGGAAAAACAAAGAAATGTCAAATTAATTATAATTCATATCTCAATAACTTACAAGGAGGATGCTAATGGCTGCTAAATTTGAGGTTTATAAGGATGCAAAGGGAGAATATCGTTTTACTTTAAAAGCAGGGAATGGGGAACCTATTGCTACAAGTGAAGGATATTCTAATAAACAAGCCTGTTTAAATGGAATTGATTCAGTCAAAAAAAATGCTCCCATTGCTGAGATTGTTGAAAAATAATTTGGATTAATGTGAATAGAAATAAAAGGGAGTGTCGCAAAACTACTTTTTAAGTAGTAAGCGACACTTCTTTTTTTATGCAAAGCAATTAAAACAATCAAGTAAATAAGATAATACTTTAACTGTCTCTAAAAATGCCTGATTATAGGCATACTTAAATAAGCCGCTTGCTTTTAGGGCTTTTTTATAGAATATCACATTAGGCTATTTAGGCATTTTTAACTGATGAAACAGTGTCCCAACTCGTCCTTTTTGCTTTGAATTTTCAAAGGGTGAAGTTTGAAAGGGCGAGTTTTTAGAGGTGTATTATTTTAATATTAAGGTATTAGATTTTTTTCACTCTTCTTTTGGGACCGGTTCAAGAAAGACGAAATGAACACCATTGAAAGAGCCGCGGTTGTTATTAATATACCTAGACGGTCATAATTCCTGGTCAACCAAGATTACCTGATTGAAGGCCGAGGGCAACGAGGCGGATCTGTGGTTCAAATGTAAACTTTCCGGTAATTGTTTACAAGGAATAATTCTGGCAATGTTGAACTTATTATCTTTATATATTTTCAAAAATAGTTAATTAAAAGGGGTGTTCCATCATGTTTGGCCTTCGATTTAGCAAATTTGAACCCAATATTTATGTTTTAAAGTATCGCAATGGAAAAATCGTTAAACAGGGCACCGGCTTATCATTTTATTATTATGCCCCGATCACTTCGTTAGTGGCTGTAACGACCAGCAGCATTGAATGCCCATTTATTTTTGAGGAAGTTACAAATGATTTTCAGAATATCACCATTCAAGGTCAAGCCTCCTACCGGATCTCCGACCCGCAAAAAATAGCCCAACTGCTCAATTTCACCTTGGATGCGAGTGGCAGGAATTATATATCGGAGGATCCTGTCAAACTGTCACATCGAGTGATTAATGTAGTAAAAGTTTTAATTAAGAAGAAGATCGAAGAAATGCCTTTAAAAGACGCTTTAAAATCTAGTGACAAATTACCCCAAATTATCAACGAAGGCATCAAAAACAACTTGGAGATTAACTCCTTAGGCCTTGAAATTTTAGGCCTTTCAATTCTGGCGATCAAACCGAACCAGGAAACTGCCAGGGCTTTGGAAGCCAAAGCCAGGGAACAAATTTTAAAAGAAGCGGATGATGCGATTTATATTCGGCGCAATGCTTCGGTGGAGCAAGAAAGGATCATCAAAGAAAATGAGCTGAATACGGAAATCGCAGTCGAAAATAAGCAAAGACAAATCAAAGAAACCCAGATGGAAGCGGAAAAGGCTGTTCAAGAAAAGCAACATGAATTAGAGCAAGCCGATATTGATTTTAAAATTGAGATGGAACAAAAAAATCAAGAACTGGTACAATTATCGGCTGCAAATGCTAAAGTCCAAGCGGAAGCTAAGGCTTATCAGATTTCCTCGGCAATGAAAGCCTTTAACGGAGTCGATCCCAATATTATTCAAACCTTAGCGTCGATGGGGATGAACCCTAACAAGCTAATCGCCATCGCTTTCCAAGAAATAGCTGAAAAAGCCGATAAAATTGGGCAATTAAATATATCCCCCGATTTGATGAAAGAATTGCTTGAAAGGTCAGAGCGTTAATGGAAAGGTTGACCGAGAACAAGGTCGTTTTGATAAAAAGAAGGACAAGGTTGGATGAATTAATCCATCGCTTCAATACGGTTTCTCAGGCTAAGTTTTATATAGAGCATTTGGGATCGGATTTTTCCGATTATCAAAACGAACATGAAACTTACATCAATGCCGTGAAAGAAGCGGAAAAGATCCTTGGGGATTTGGGAAGGCTCCAAGTAGTGGATAGGCAATTCTTACCGAACTTTGTTTTTGGTCCTAACGATATCGTAATTGCGGCCGGCCAGGATGGAATGGTTGCCAATACTTTAAAATATCTGAATGAACAACCGTTAATTGGAGTAAATCCCGATCCGAAACGGTGGGATGGAGTATTGTTGCCGTTTGAAGTAGAAGACTTGAAATATATTGTCCCTGAAGTTTTTAAAAAAGCGCGCCGGATTAAAGAGATTACCATGGCTAAAGCAGTTTTAAACGACGGACAAACTTTATATGCGGTCAACGATTTATTTATCGGACAAAAAACCCATGTTTCCGCCAGATACCATCTCCAACTCGGAGATGTTAAGGAGCAACAATCTTCGAGCGGGATCATCGTTTCGACCGGATTAGGCTCAACCGGTTGGATGAAAAGCGTTTTAGCCGGGGCTTCGGGTGTGGCTAATAACTTTTTAAAGGGCAAAGTATCTCTAAAACCCGCCAAACAATTTGAATGGAGTTCCAATTACCTTTGTTATTCGGTAAGGGAGCCTTTTCCGAGTAAAACAACTGGAACCAATCTGGTCTTTGGAACAATTACAACCAGTAAGCCCCTCCAAGTTCTTTCCCAAATGCCTGAAAACGGGGTAATCTTTAGTGATGGAATTGAAGCCGACTACCTTTCATTTAATTCGGGAGTTACAGCCCGAATCGAAGTGGCCGAAAAGAAAGGGAGATTGGTTGTCTAGGGAGTTACCCTATTTTAACACACCGGCTAGAAAATTTATTGGGAGTCATTTATCCGTACATTGTAGAAATCCAATGGAAAAAACCCGGCTGTACCCGGTTTTTATAACACTTAACAAAGTCAACGCAGTTTTTTAAGGTATTGGTAAAAAACAGCCTAAATGGCTGTTTTTTCTACAGACTAAAATGGCCCTAGATGTATACCAAAGGGTATGTACGGTGGCGAGAGAGGATTGGTAGGTGAATGAATTACTTACCTCCTACTTAATGGAATTTAAAGTGGGAAGTAATAAGGAAAAACGGAAAATAGAAAAACTTGAAAAGATTATTTTAAGGGCAATATTTTTCAAGACCTAATCAGCGATTCAAGGTATAATAAAAATGAAAAAATTTACTATTTTGGCTAATCAAGACACGGCGATACTGGTAGGTTATTGGTAGTATTTAATACATGTTATACCGGGAGTGTTAATTATGGAACGTCAGGAATGGAGCAAACTATGGCATAATCCGCAACTGGACTTGAAATTGTATCAAGCCGTATGTATTAAACATGGTTTTCCCGTTCATATGCACGATTATTACGTTTTTTGCCTCATTGAAAAAGGGTTGCAATCTTTTTCATACCGAAAAATCAAACATCTGACGCCAACAGGGGGCTTAATTTTATTGAATCCGGGAGATGCTCACACCGGAGAACCAGCGGATGAAATTGGATTTGAATATCGGGCGATTTATCCTACAGTGA
Source organism: Bacillota bacterium (assembly GCA_023415835.1). GTDB lineage: Bacteria > Bacillota > UBA4882 > UBA8346 > UBA8346 > JAAYHS01. The sequence goes on along the minus strand of JAEZJK010000088.1, from coordinate 1,739 downwards.
CTCATCTGCAAGAAGCTTTATTTGAGCTAAGCGGCAAACGGTTGAATCCACCCGTTTTTTCAAAGGTGCGGATCGATGATCCGGAATTAGCCGGATCGGTTCGAGCTTTGCATTTGGCGCTGACCGTTGAAACGCCCCCGATGGAACGGGAGTCCTTGTTTTTAACTGTTTTATCCAAAGCGATTCTGCAATATGCCGAGATGAGTCCGAAGGCGCAAGCTATTGGGAGAGAGCGACAGGCAGTGAAACAGGCTTGTTGTTATATCAGGGAACGGGCGACTGACGGCATCACCCTGACTGAGGTTGCCGAACATGTGAATCTAAGCCGGTATTACTTTTTACGTGTTTTTCACGAAGCGGTGGGAATGCCCCCTCATGCTTATCTGGAAAGTGTGCGGATTAGTAAAGCAAAGCACCTTTTGGAGAAAGGCTTATCAATTAATCAGGTGGCGCATGAATCCGGTTATAGCGATCAGAGTCATTTTACCAATCGTTTTAAGCGCTTAATCGGGGTTACGCCGGGACAGTATGTTCAGGAGATTCGGAGCTAAAAACCGATTAAACAAATGGTTATGAAATCTTTGGGGAGAAATCTTATGATTGTAAAACTACTGGCCAACGGGAGAAAATTGCGAATTAACCACCTGTTAGAGGAGAAATCATATTTATTAGCGGTCATTGGAGCGGTTTTAATATGGAGCCTCTCATTCGTCGCTACCAAAGTGGCGTTTCAGTCCTTTCCGCCTTTGACTCTAGGCACTTTACGTTTTATTTTGGCGGCAATCTTGTTAGGGTTCTTCCTCTATGTTCAGCGGGGGTTTATACGGCCGACCCGTAATGATCTTGGTTGCTTGCTTGTCAGTGGCCTGCTTGGAATTACAATTTATTTTTCAATGGAAAATCTAGGCGTGAAACTGGCCACGGCAGCGGACGCTTCTCTGATTGTGGCGTCATATCCGGCGCTAACCATGATACTCGAGATGCTTATTTTTCGTGTAAAAGTTTCCTGGCTTCGTTTTTCAGGGGTTGGATTGGCGATATTCGGGGTCTATTTAATAATTTGTGAAAGTTCAAGTATTGGAGGAAAGTATCGCCTAGTCGGGGATATTATTTTAGTGGCAACCGGAATTGTCTGGTCTTTTTATAACTTTATCACCCGTAAGGTCGTTAACAAATACCCTACACTTCTTATTACTTTTTATCAGATAGCCGCTGGAGCTTTAGCTTTTTTACCTTTAGCATGGATTGAACGGGAACAATGGCAAATGCCTACTGACGATTCACTCTTAGCCTTATTGTATTTGGGGATATTTTGTTCGGTTATCGCTTTTCTTCTATATGCCTATGGTTTAAGGAGGATGGCTTCTAGTTCCGCAGTAACCTTGATGAATCTTGTGCCGGTCTTTGGCGTATTCTTTTCCATCTTGTTTCTCCAGGAATCAATGAGCGCTGTACAATTTTTGGGAGGATTCATAGTTATTATCGGGATAATCCTTGGCGTTCGTGAAGTAAAACAATAACGTGAAGAAATTATTAAATGTCATGAAAGGGGATAAATGGATCGTATATAATGAACAAGGTTATTTGTATGAAAGAGACCCAAGGTCTCTTTTTTATTTATATGTGAAAACCCCACGCTAGGCGTGGGGTTCAAAAAAGCTTACAGCGGTGAGGGTGATATAAAAACTCCTTTTGATATAATAAGCTGCGGTCTGCCAACAGCAACAAAGAAATCAAAA